>JALZEM010000134.1 GCA_030862005.1 Actinomycetota bacterium
GCGCAAGACCGTCTGGTAGTCGGCTCCTGCGCCGCGGGCGCTGTTAACGTCAGGACGTACGATCGGTTCTCGCCGACGCGGCCGCACTGAAGCGGCGCGATCGTCCGGTCATTCATTCCTGCCTCACCGCACGACGCGCGGCGCCGCCCGCGGCTTGAACAGTCGCCGCTCGCTGACCCAGGCGACGAACCGGATCAGCATCCAGATCGGCGTCAGAAACCCGTAGAAGACGATCAGCGCAAGCGCGAGCGTCGCCATCCAGAGCGGCCAGTAGTAGACCGGGATCGGCTTCCGGCTTCGTGTCACGCGCTCGCGGCGGACGCCGCTTCGAGCCTTCGCTGCTCGACGAGGCGGATGATCCGGTGCGCGGTCTCCTCGATCGCAAGCTTCGACACTTCGATCACGGGACACCCGAGTCGCCGGTGGATCGCGTCGGCGTGCTCGAGCTCTTGGTAGATCTCGAGAAGCTCGGCGTAGCCGCGTCTCGAGCCGCGCATGTTCCGGGCGCGCTCGGTCCGGATCTCGTGCAGGGCCTCGGCGTCGATCGTCACGCCGATGACCTTGGCCGGTTCGATTTCCCACAGCTCCCGAGGAGGCTCGATCCCGCGGACGATCGGGACGTTCGCAGTCTTGTAGCCCAGATACCCGAGATACATCGAGAGCGGCGTCTTCGAGCTTCGGGACACGCCGACGAGGACGATGTCGGCTTCGTCCAGGCCGTGACCCACGCCGTCGTCGAAGCGAACGGCGAACTCGATCGCGGCCATCCGCTTGAAGTACGCCGAGTCGAGGACCGGCGGCGGCCCAGGCTCCATCTTCGGCGGCGAGCCGGAAACCCGCGTGACGGCCTCGATCGGGTGCCCGAGGAGGTCGCAGTAGTGAACCTTGTACCGCTTGCAGGTGTCGCGCATCGCGTCGCGATAGCGCGGCTCGACGATCGTGTAGAGGAAGACGGCTCGGCGCCCACGCGCCCGCGCCGCTGCGAGCTGGACGTCGTCCACGCTCGTGATGCGCGGATGGCGGATGACGTCGAACTCGAGGTCGGGGAACTGATCCTCGACCGCCTTCGCAAACTTCGCCGCTGTCTCGCCGGTCGAGTCGGACACGACGTGGAGCTCGACAATGTCGTCTGCCACTTGCCTCAGCGTATCCGCGCTACGACTGCGTGCGGCCCAAGCCCGCTCCAGGTTCTCGAACAAGGAAGAGCCAGGTCAGTGCGAGAACGGCGAGGACGCCCGTCCCTCCGATGACGAAGACGGCTCGTGCCGACGTGAGGTCCAGCAGCAGACCCCCTGCAAGCGCGGCCACGGAACTGCCGGCGACCGCCGCCAGCTGAACCAGGCCGAAGACCCTTCCCAACATCGACCGCGTGACGGTTTCCTGGACGAGCGTGTCCGAAGCGACCACCTGAACGCCGTTCCCGGTGCCCGCGAGAGCCTGAAAGCCGGTGGCCACGAGGAGAACGGGGGCGAGCCCCGTCGCCAGCGTGCCGAGCCCGTTCAGGAACATGCCGAGCACGAAGAGCGTCGCCGCGGGAACCTTGAGGCGCGGCGAGACGAGGATCGTCGAGGCAGCGAGCATCCCGACGCCGAAAGCCGCGGCAGCCGAGCCGAAGCCAAGGGGCCCGGATCCGAGCTCGTCTCGCGCGAGGAAAACGAGTGCGACGTTGTCGACGGCCGCGAACGTGACGCCGAGAAAGAGCGAGCCGACGATCACGCGCGCCGCGCGATGCGTAGCGACGTATGCGAACCCCGCGCGAATATCCGCGAGGAACCGCGGCCGAGCTTCCCCCTCGACTGCTTCTGGAGCGAGTGAAGGCAATCGCGCGAGCAAGAGCGCCGAGAGCGCGAACGTGAGCGCGTTCGCCGCGATCGCAGCCCTGACGCCCACCGCGTCGCTCAGGACGCCTCCGAGGAGCGGGCCAAGGACGACCTGCAGGTTGAGCGAGATGCCGAGCCACGCGTTCGCCGGCCGGAGGTCGTCGTGCGCGACGAGCGCCGGAACAACGCTCCGTCCCGCCGGTGAAAAGAGCGTGTCGAAGACGGCGGCGAAGGCCACGAGAGCCAGGAGGACGGGGAACGCCGGGAGGAAGATCGCGACGGCGCCGTAGAGCACGAGCCGCGCGCCGTCGCACACAATCATGAGCCGACGCTGGTCGGTTCGATCGACGACCGTCCCTGCGATCGGGCCGACGACGAGGACCGGCACCGTCGCCGCCAGGAGGAGTGCGCCGACCGCGAGACCGGATGCCCGCGTCTCGTGGACGTAGAGGAGCAGCGCGACCAGCGCCATTCCGTCGCCTATGTGCGAGATCGTTCGGGCCCCGAGGAGGAAGCGAAACTCGCGGTTGCGAGCCACGACGCCTCCGGGGCGGGGCCGCACTCGAGCTAGCGCGGGATCTGTGACAGGTCGCCGAGGGTTCCGACGGCGTCGCGGACGTCGAGGAGGAGCCGCAGGCGGTTGGCGCGGATCGAAGCGTCCTCGGCCATGACGAGGACGTCGTCGAAGAAGCGGTCGACCGGCGGCCCGAGCTCGGCCGCGGCCGCGAGCGCGCTCGCGAAGTCCCGTTCGCCCACCGCAGCCTCGATGCGTGGACTCGCCTCGCCGAGTGCGGCGATGAGCGCGACCTCCGCCTCCTCCGTCGCGAGCTTCGAATCGAGCGTCGCCGCGGCTCCGTCGCTACGCCCGGCCAGGCGCGACACGCGGTCGTACGCGGTGTAGGCCCGCGCGAACTCATCGGACCCGGCGGCGTGGGCGAGCGCCTCCGCGAGGCGTGCGACCGCACCGAGCTCGGAGACCGCCCCCGCACGCGCTGCGCGCACGAACTCGACGGGAACGCCGAGCACGCCCTCGAGTCGCTCGAGGACGAAGTCGTACACGTCCGTCGGCTCGTCCGTGACGTGTGCGCCCTGCTCGACGAGGAGCTCGAGGTCACGTTCGACCAGCGCGCGAACGTCGATCTCGAGGCCCCCTTCGGCCGCGAGGCGGCACAGCCCGATCGCTGCGCGTCGGAGACCGTACGGATCGCGCGAGCCGCTCGGCCGCTCGCCGAGCGCGAATGCAACCACGAGATTGTCGAGCTTGTCGGCAGCGGCGAGCACGCGACCGGCCGCCGTCTGCGGGAGCGCGCCGCCCGCGACATCGGGGAGGTACTGCTCCTCGACCGCAGCTGCGACCGCCTCAGGAATGCCCGCCAGGCGCGCGTACGAGGCTCCCATGAAACCCTCGAGCTCGGGGAACTCGTGCACCATCGTCGACGCCTGGTCCGCCTTGGCGAGACGTGCGGCCTCACGGGATGCGTCGCCGCCGCCGAGCGCCGTGCAGAGCTCCTCCAGACGGGCGGACTTGTCGGCGAAGGTGCCCGCGCGGGCATGGAACGTGATTGTGGAAAGTCGTGCCGCCATCGTCTCCAGCCCGACCTCGACGTCGCGTTCGTAGGAGAAGGCCGCGTCGTCGAGGCGCCCCGCGAGGACGGTTTCGTTCCCTGCGACGACCGCATCCGTCGCCACGCCGTTCGCGACCAACGCGAACCGCCCCGGCTCGAGCGGGAAATACCGCTGGTGCGACTGCATGACCGTCTCGATCACGCGGAGCGGAAGCTCGAGGAACCGTTCGTCGTACGAGCCGGTGAGAACCATCGGGCGCTCGACGAGATGCACGACCTCTTCGAGGACGCCGCGCGGATCCGTCCATTCGCCGAGCTCGTCGAGCGCCCTCTCGATCTCGGCGCGGCGCACGTGCTGGTCGGGCTCGACGCCGGCGTCGCGCAGGCGCTCGGCGTACTCCCGCGCGTGCGGGATCTCGGTCTCGCCGGCGGTGAAGCGGTGTCCGTACGAAACGGAGCCAGCCGGGATCCCGTCGACCGAAACCCGGATGGTCTCGGCGTCGAGCTTCGCGCAGAGCCATCGAACAGGGCGGGAGAAGCGAAGCCCGCCTCCGTTCCATCGCATCGACTTCGAGAAGGAGACTCCTCGGACGACGGCGGCGAGACCATCCGCAAGGACGTCGGCGAGCGCTCTGCCCTGCACGCGCTTGACGGCCCAGACGAACCCCTCCGCGCGTTCGAGCTCCTCGACGGCTACGCCGTTCCCGCGGGCAAAGCCCTCCGCCGCCCGCGTGGGCTGCCCCCCTTCGCCGAAGGCGACTTCCTCCCGCGGTCCGCGGTTCCGCTCGACGCGATCGGGCTCGCGCTCGGGGAGCCCGTCGACGAGGACCGCGAGGCGG
Source organism: Actinomycetota bacterium (assembly GCA_030862005.1). Classification (GTDB taxonomy): domain Bacteria; phylum Actinomycetota; class Thermoleophilia; order Gaiellales; family Gaiellaceae; genus JACCYG01. The sequence continues at coordinate 4,225 of JALZEM010000134.1, forward strand.
CGTGGGCCGACGAGGACGCGGAGGTCGCCTTCGCTTCCGACATGCCGCCTGACGAGGTCGGGGAGCTGCGCTTCGGCCTCCCGGCAGGCCGACGCCGGAAGCTCCTCGCAGCCGATCTCAAACAGCAGCGTGCTCAAGCGACGAGCTTTTCCTCCTCGCCTTTCCTGCGCTGCTCCAGATACGCCAGTGCGACTCGCCGCGCGAGATTCCGAACGCGTGCGATATAACCGGCGCGCTCCGTCACCGAGATCGCGCCCCGGGCGTCGAGCAAGTTGAACGTGTGCGAGCACTTCAGCACCTGGTCGTATGCGGGGAGCGGAAGTGCCCGCTCGAGAAGCCGTTCGCACTCACGCTCGTGCTCCGCGAACCGGCGGGTGAGCGTCGCGACGTCGGCCTCCTCGAAGTTGTAGACGGAGAACTGCCGCTCGTTCTCCCGGTAGACGGCGCCCCAGGTGACGCCGGGCGCCCATTCGAGGTCGAATGCGCTCCGTTTCCCCTGGAGATACATCGCGAGACGCTCCATCCCGTAGACGATCTCAGCGGTGATCAGGTCGAGCTCGAGGCTTCCGAGTTGCTGGAAATACGTGAACTGCGTCACCTCGAGCCCGTCGATCCAGACTTCCCACCCAAGACCGGAAGCACCGAGTGTCGGTCCTTCCCAGTCGTCCTCCACGAGCCGGATGTCGTGGTCGAGCGGATCGATCCCAAGCGCACGCAACGAGTTGAAGTAAACGTCGAGGACGTCGTCCGGCGCCGGCTTGAGCACGACCTGGTACTGCCAGTACTTCTGAAAGCGGTACGGGTTCTCCCCGTAGCGTCCGTCGGAGGGCCGAAGCGAGGGCTCGACGTACGCCGCCTTCCAGGGCTCGGGGCCGAGGCAGCGGAGGAACGTCGCCGGGTTGAACGTGCCCGCTCCGACCTCCGTGTGGTAAGGCTGCATGATCACGCAGCCGTAGTCCGCCCAGTAGCGCTCGAGCGCGAGCAGCATCTCCTGGTAGGTAGGGGGCCTCGTCAACCTCGATTCATCGTACTCGCGACATCAGCGGGCGTTGTCTCGCGCTCGCCGCCGAAGTGCCGCGCTTTCGCCGCTGCCCGATCAAAGGCCTGGATGATTCGGCCCGAGCCCTCCCCTGCCTCCGAGATCGTGATCTCGACGGCGTGGTAAAGACTGCCTCGATCCTCGGGGTGCGCCGCCCCTTCCGTGCAGACGCCGCGGTAGTGCGAGCAGAGACCGGTCCCTCCGCCGCCGGACATGATGAACCGGATCCCGGCGTGCACGTGCGTGTCGAAAGCGAGGCCGTGCGCGCAACAGACGAGCTTCACGTCGTGCGCGCGCAGCAAGCTCAGGAACTCGGATTCGCGTTCCTCGAAGCCCCAGTCGGCGTGCGGCGCGTAGCGGCCATCGAGGTACGGGGGCATGTGCATGAGGACGACGCGGTGCGGCTCGTCCGCAGCCTCGAGCGCTCGTTCGAGAAAGGCCAGATCGTCATCACGCGGGCCTTCGGATCGGGAGACGTGCATGTCGCCGACGTCGCCGGGTTCGGCGTGGAGAGCGATGAAGCGCGTGTGGCCGTAGCCGAAGTCGAAGTTCATCGGGCCGTGTACGCGCTCGAACACCGCCCACCCGCTCGTATCGTCGAGGTCGTGGTTGCCGATCACGCAGATGTCCGGGATCGGAAGCGCCTCGACGAGACGCAGGTAGTGCTCGTGCCGCTCGATCGTCCCGGGACCGGCGAAGTCGCCGAGATTCGCGAAGAACAACGGAGCGGGATCGAGAGCAGCGATCTGGCGGACGAGCTCCGAGAAGATGCCGTCGGCAGTGGGGTCGGCCCATGCTCCCGAGTCTCCTGCGATGACGAAGCGGAACGGATAGTCGACCGGTGTGCGTTCGATCCGGTCGACCATCACTGGGTTTCGTGGTCGCCCGCTCACGCCGCGTCATGCCCGCTGCGCGAGGGTCTTCAGGCGAAAGCCGCCGTGGTACTCGTACGACGACTCGATCACACGGAGGGCGTCGCGGCGCCCCCGCTCCGCAACGCCCACCGCTTCCGCTTCGGCGAGGGGTCGCTCGAGGAGGGCGCGGATCCCGGAGAACCCGTCGGCGGAGATCGGGAGGGAGCCTGCCTCGCACGCGGCGCAGACACCGCCTCCCGCCTGCGCCGAGAAGCCGACGAGCGCGGTCTCGTCGCCGCACGACGCGCATCCCGTCAGGTGCGGAAGGTACCCGGCGAGCCACAGGAGCTTGAGCTGGAACGAGAGGACGAGCGGGTCGTGCGCGGGACGCGTGGGGAGCGCCGCGTCCACGTCGTCGAGGAGGTCGAGGAAGCGCGTGAGCGCGTAGAACGCGCGGCGGTTCTCGTCCCCCTCGATGAAGAGCCGCAGCATCGCCTCGAGGCCGACGTGCCCCACAGCCATCCGGTACCCGTCGGAACGGCTGCGGTCATGTGAGCGAACGAGGTCAGCGCCCGTGACGGTATGAAGCTCGCCGCGGCCCTCGTGGAGGAGAAGCTCTACGTGGCTGAACGGCTCCAGGCGGGCGCCGAAACGCGATTTCGTCTTGCGCGCACCCTTCGCGATCGCTCCCACCCGGCCGCGCTCGAGCGTGTACAGGTGAAGAACACGATCCGCCTCGCCGTACCGGATCGAGCGGAGAACGACGGCCTCCGTCTTCCAGGTTCCCGCCACAATCGCGCAGTGTAGGGCCGGTTCTACCGTCAGCGCCGGAGGCGCTGACCGTGACTCGGGGTGATGAGGGTGTCCCCTCATTCCGGCCCGCGCCTCCGAGGCGCGACGCGGAGGTGGGAATCCCGTGATTTGCGGGTAGGTTGAATGAGCGTATGGCCAGGATCCAGATGTACACGACCGCCTGGTGTGGGTATTGCGTCCGCGCCAAGGCGCTCCTCGAGCAGCGCGGTCTCGACTTCGACGAGATCCGGGTCGACGACGATCCGAACTTCCGCGCGACTCTCCTCGAGCGGTTCGGCGGCTGGACCGTGCCGCAGATCGTGATCGACGGGAACCCAATCGGCGGCTACGGCGAGCTCTGGAAGCTCGACCGAGACGGCGAGCTCGAGCAGCTCGCCGCCTGACTCCTCCAGTCCCTCGCACGAGTGACCTTGCTCGTCACGCGGACGTTTCCGCCGATCTCGTCTGTAGCAGGGACCCCGGACCGTTCGTGCGCATCAAGTTCAGCGACCCATCCGTCGTCGCGGAAGCGACGGAATTCTTCCGGCGCGTGGAGTGCGTCGCGGTCGCCGTATCCGACGACACCATCGACGTTTCGCTCCCCGGCTCGTTCAGCGAGCAGCAGGAGCGTGGCGAGATCTCAACCTACCTGCGAACGTGGCAGGCGACGCATCCGGGCGTCAGCGTCGAGATGCTCGACTGAGCTGAGCCGATGCTAGTTCGCGCCGCGGCTGGCACGACGGGCAGTACCACGTTCCCCGTCCGGCGGCGCGGATCTTCGCGATCGGGGTGCCGCAGCGGTCGCACGGCTCGCCTTCACGGCCGTAGACGCGGAACTCGAGCTGCATGCGCCCGCGCCGGCCACGTGAGTCGCGGAAGTCGCGAAGTGTCGCGCCCTGGCGCGCGATGCCGAGTTCGAGCGTCTTCCGGATCGCCTTCCGGAGCTCGGAGAGCTGAGCCCGCTCGAGCTCGCCTGCCGGTCGGAGAGGATGGATCCGCGCCCGCCACAGTGCCTCGTCGGCATAGATGTTCCCCACTCCCGCGACCGCCTTCTGGTCGAGGACGGCCGCTTTGATGGGCGCCGTGCGTCCGGCGAGCGCTCGCCCGAGCGCGGCGGTCGTGAAAGCTGTGTCGAACGGCTCGCCGCCGATCCGCGCATCGACGTACTCATCAAGCTCTCCGGGCTCGAGGAGGAGCCATGTTCCGAAGCGTCGGACGTCGCGGTATGCAATATCCGACCCGTCGTCGAGCGTGATTCTTGCCCGCCGGTACGGATCCGTGCCGTCTGTGGCCGGGTGCTCGAGGCTCCCGGTCATACGCAGGTGGATCAGGAGGTGGCGCCCGCTCTCGAACTCGAAAATCAAATACTTCCCGCGCCTGCGGACGTCGGCGACGCGCTCACCCGCAAGCTCCGCGGCGACAGCTTCGGGTGATTCGGGACGCGTGAGGCGCGCGTCGGCGATCTCGACGTGTTCGAACCGCCGGCCGACGAGACCGGGTGCGAGCCGCGACCGGATCGTCTCGACTTCGGGTAGCTCGGGCACCGACGCCTCAGGTTAGGCGAACATGCGCCGATCGAACCGCCCGTCGACGTCGAGATCCGCCCCCTCGCGCGTGAGGATTGGCCCGCCGTCGCTCGGATCTTCGACGAGGGGCTCCGGACGGGGAACGCGACCCTCGAAACGAGTGTTCCCTCGTGGGACGAGTGGGATGCGTCTCACCTCGCCGAGCCGCGGCTCGTCGCTCTCATCGAGGCGGAGGTCGTCGGTTGGGCGGCGCTTGCGCCTGCCTCACCGCGGCCCGTGTACGCGGGCGTCGCCGAGGACAGCGTCTACGTCGCGGCGCACGCGCAGGGTCACGGCGTCGGCCGGCTCCTCCTCGAGCGCCTCCTCGCGGACGCCGAACGGCAGGGGATCTGGACCGTCCAGGCCGCGATGTTCCCTGACAACGAAGCGAGCATCGCGCTCCACCACGCGTGCGGGTTTCGCACCGTCGGCGTCCGCGAGCGGCTGGGGAAGCTCGACGGCGTCTGGCGGGACGTCGTCCTCCTCGAGCGGCGAAGCCCGCTCGTTCGCTAGGGCAAGACCGCATCCCTTGCCGGATTCGAGGTGCCACGGCCGGCCGCGTACGCGTCCTGGTAGCCGTGATCGTAGGCATCGTGATCGGGGTGGTTGCCTTCCCACGCGTGGTTCTTGCTCGAAGGAGCGCAGCAGCGAGCTCGGTCGGTAGTGGTGCTAGAGGCGGACGTCGAGGACGATGGGACGCGACTCAGGCTCCTCCGGGCCGATCGTGTAGCACGCCTGTATCTCGGCGGCGGCGCGGTGTGCGGCTGTTTCGTCCCCCGCGTGAATCGTCGCGAGCGGGTCGCCGCGTTCGACTCGATCACCGCGCTTCGCTCGGCAGACGAGCCCGACCGCGTGGTCGATCACATCGTCCTTCGTCGTCCGGCCAGCGCCGAGGCGGAGCGACGCGAGGCCGACGTTCGTCGTCGCGATCCTCTGGACGAACCCCGACTCCGGTGCAGGCGCGTCCCGCACGACCGGCGCAGTAGGCAGCGCCCGCACGCTCGGCTCGCCGCCCTGAGCCGCGATCCAGCGCTCGTACGCCTCGAGCGCACGACCGGTGGCAATCGCCTCCTCGGCCCGCAGACGGCCTTCGTGCGCGTCCACGCCGAGATCCGAGAGCGCCAGGAGGTGACCTGCCGCGCTCAGGACGAGCTCACCGAGGTCGCGTGGCCCCTGTCCCCCCAACGTCTCGACGGCCTCCCGGACCTCGAGCGCATTTCCGACCGCGTATCCGAGCGGCTGGTCCATGTCGGTGAGCTCACAGACGACGTCACGTCCGGCCTCGCGGCCGAGGTCGACCATGGCCTGCGCAAGCTCGCGGGCCGCACCCAGCGTCTTCATGAACGCGCCGTCTCCGACCTTCACGTCGAGGACGATCGCGTCCGCTCCCGCCGCGATCTTCTTCGACATGATGCTGGACGCGATCAGAGAAACGTTGTCGACTGTCGCGGTCACGTCCCGAAGCGCGTACAGCCGTTTATCCGCCGGGACGAGATCGCCCGTCTGGCCGATGATCGCCATCCCGACCTCCGCGACCTGGCGGAGGAAGTCCTCGTGCGCGAGCTCGATCCTCATCCCGGGGATGGATTCGAGCTTGTCGAGCGTCCCGCCCGTGTGGCCGAGGCCGCGACCGCTCATCTTGGCGAACGGGACGCCGCACGCCGCGACGACGGGTCCGATCACGAGTGACGCCTTGTCGCCGACGCCCCCCGTCGAGTGCTTGTCGACGACGCGGCGGCCGAGCGGAGATAGGTCAATCGTCTCTCCACTCGCCACCATCGCGTCCGTGAGCGCATGCGTTTCGCGCGCGGAGAGGCCGCGAAAGAAGACGGCCATGCAAAACGCTGCCATCTGGTAGTCGGGGACGTCGTCTCGCACGAAGGCGACAACGAAATCGCGAAGCTCATCGGGCGCGAGCTCTTCTCCGTCCCGCTTGCGCTGGATCAGTTCGGCCGGACGCATCAGAGCGCTTTGTCGGCAACGAAAACGCTCGCGGCGCGCCGGACGACGAATGGAACGTCCAGCGCAGGGAGCCGTTCGGCCAAGTGGGCGCGCGTCGCCGACGCAGCGACGTACGTACGGGCGGCTTCGCGGTCCTGAAACGTGAAACTTCCGTCAGCGTCTCGTCGGCCGACATGTGCGAAGACTCGCCGGAGCGCCCGTTCGCCGTTCTCCCGCGTGAAGCTGTGGTCTCGCTCGGCGTCGGCGCCGAAGAGGGCCCAGAGGCCTTCGAGGTTGCGCTCACTGTTCGTCGCGGCGACGAGCCGGCCGCCGCGCCGGAGAACACGCGCGAGCTCGGTCAAAGCGCGGTCGAGGTCCGGAACGTGGTAGAGCATCCAATTCGCGACGGCACAGTCGAACGTGCCGTCCGCAAAGGGGAGCTCCTGCACATCGCCAACGCGCGCATCGACGCCCCGCGTCCGGGTGAGCTCGACCATGCGCGGAGAAAGGTCGATCGCCGCGACGTCACATCCGAGCTCGACGATGAGCCGCTGCGCGAAGTCGCCGGGGCCGCAGCCGACTTCGAGCACGTTCCGCGGCGCGGCGTCGGCCACAGCGGCGTACGCCAGTTCGCGGGGGTCCGGTCCGTCGGCGTGGTCCCAGATCGCCCGGCGCGTGAGAAACGCCGATTCGTCCGCGTATTCCCTCCGTACGACCTCCGGGTCGTTCAGCCTCAACGCTCGACGATCGGCTGGCCCGGGGTGCGGCGCGGCGGCGCTTTGCCGCCGAGCCAGGCGTTCACGGTCGCGCCGACGTCGGCGAACTCCCCTTCGTGGATCCGGCCCGCCGCGTTCTTTCCTTCGACGTAGGCGAGGAGGAGCGCGTGCTCACGCGAGTGGTCGGTTGACGGGGTCGTCGGATCACAGCCGTGATCGGAGGTGATGATGAGGACGTCGCTGCTTCGGAGCGCGTCGAGGAGGTCGGGAAGGCGCCGGTCGAAGTCCTGCAGGCACCGGTGGAAGTTCTCTGGGTCGTTCCGGTGCCCCCAGACCATGTCGGTCTCGACGAGATTCGTGAAGACGAAGCCGTTGTCGAGCTCGCGCAGGAGCTCCTCCGTCTTCTGGATCCCCTCGATGTTCGACTTCGTCGGGTTCGAGTGGTCGATGTCAACGCCGGCGAAGATGTCGTGGATCTTGCCGACACCGTGCACCTCGGCCCCCGTCTCCCGCGCGAGGGTCAGGTAGTTCGGCTGCTTCGGCTTCAGCGACCAGTCGTGCCGATTCGTGGTCCGCGTGTAGTTCCCAGGGTCGCCGACGAACGGCCGCGCGATCACGCGGCCGACGGCGTGGCGGCCGGTCAGGATCTGGCGGGCGATCTCGCACGCGCCGTAGAGCTCGTCGAGCGGGATCGTCTCCTCATGCGCCGCGACCTGAAACACAGAATCCGCCGACGTGTAGACGATCCACTTGCCCGTCTCCTGATGCTCCTCGCCGAGCTCCTGGATGATCTCCGTTCCCGAAGCCGGCTTGTTTCCGAGGACGCCGCGGCCGGTGCGGTGCGCGAACTCCTCGATGATCTCGAAGGGGAAGCCGTGCGCGTACGTCGGCATCGGCTCCGGCGTCACGATCCCCATCAGCTCCCAGTGGCCGGTGGTCGTGTCTTTTCCCTTCGAGCGCTCGAGCAGGCGGCCCGCGACGGCGGGAGCGCCCGGCTGCGGTGGGCAGCCTTCGAGCTCCTCGACGTTCCCGAGGCCCAGAGCTTCGAGGTTGGGGAGATCGAGCCCTCCGACGGCGCGTGCGACGTTTCCGAGCGTGTCCGAACCCTCGTCGCCGTACTCCGCTGCATCCGGAAGCTCCCCCGCCCCAACCGCGTCCAGCACGATCACGCAGGCACGCGGCATGGCGCGGGTATTCTACTTGCGCTATGGACGTCGCCCTCGGGCTCCTCGGCATTGCCGCCTGGATCGTGACCGTGATCGCCATCGCGGCGGCCATCACGTTCGTCGTCGTGAAGGTCTTCCCGAGCGAGAAGCCCGAGCAGCCCTCGTCGAACCCCTAAACCGGCTCGAGCGGCAGGATCTCCTCGAGCGGCGAGTAGTCGAGGTTGTGAGCCTCCGCGACGGCCTCGTACGTCAGCTTTCCGTCGACGGCGTTGACGCCCCGCGCGAGGGCGGGATCACGCCCGATTGCCTCGCGCACGCCGAGGTCCGCGATCGCCTCGACGTAGGGAAGCGTCACGTTGGTCAGCGCGAAGGTCGAAGTGATGGGGACGGCGCCCGGCATGTTCGCCACGCAGTAGTGCGTCACCTCGTCCACGACGTAGACCGGGTCGGAATGCGTCGTCGGCCGTGACGTCTCGAAGCAGCCTCCCTGGTCGATGGAGACGTCACAGACGACCGCCCCAGCTTTCATCGCGCCGATCATCTCGCGGGTCACGAGCTTCGGCGCGCGGGCGCCGGGAATCAGGACGCCGCCGATGACGACGTCGGCCTCGAGCACGGAGTTTTCGATCTCGAGACCGCTTGACATCACGAGCTCGACCCGGCCGGACAGGATCTCCTCGAGATATCGGAGGCGCGGAACGGACCTGTCGAGGATCCGGACGTGTGCGCCCAGGCCGAGCGCGATCACGGCGGCGTTGTAACCGACCATTCCCCCGCCGATTACCACCACCCGCCCCGGCGGGACCCCCGCGACGCCGCCTAGGAGGAGCCCGCGGCCGCCCAACGGCTTCTCGAGGAAGTACGCGCCCGCCTGCGCGGCCAAGCGGCCGGCAACCTCGCTCATCGGCGCGAGAAGAGGCAGCTGCCGGTCATCCGTTTCGACCGTCTCGTACGCGATCGCGGTCGTCCCGCTGTCGATCAGCGCGCGGGTGAGCGCCTCGTCGGCGGCGAGATGAAGGTATGTGAAGAGCACGAGACCGTCGCGCAGGTGCTCGTACTCCTCCGTGATCGGCTCCTTGACCTTGAGGAGGAGGTCGGACGTCTCCCAGACCTCCGCGGCCGGGGCAACGCGTGCGCCGACACGCTCGTAGTCGATGTCCGGAAACGCGCTTCCCGCACCTGCGCCGGTTTCGGCGAGGACCTCGTGTCCCCGCTGCACGAGCTCGCGCGCCCCCGCGGGCGTCAGCGCAACGCGGTACTCGTCGCTCTTGATCTCCTTGGCGATGCCGACGCGCATGGGGCGCGAACGATAGCGCGGGAAATTCCGCTCATGCGGGCCAAAAGCGAGCTTACGAGGCCGCCCGCGCGTACAAGAGAAGGCCGACGAACGTCTTCGCGTCCTCGATCTCGGCGAGCCGATCGATGAGCTCGGCCTTCGGCCAGTGGACGAGCTCGAGGTCCTCATTCGGGTCGGGCCGCGGTTCGCCGCGATCGAGCTCCTCGGCGAAAAAGAGATGGATCCGCTCACGGCAGAATCCCGGTGTCGTGTAGAAGATCGGCCCCGCATGCCAGCTGCCGCCATGTAGGCCGGTCTCCTCTTCGAGCTCGCGCTTCGCGGTATCGATTGGGTCTTCGCCCTCATCGACGGTACCGGCCGGCAGCTCGAGGAGGTTCTTCCGTGCCGGGGTGCGAAATTGCCGGACGAGGACGACGTCACCGGCTTGGTCGACCGCGACGACCGCGATCGAGTCCGCGCGCTCCACGATTTCGCGCTCGTCACCGTCCCAGCGCTCGACGGTCAAGCCGAGCATCTCCCCTTCGAAGACCGTGCGCCTCTCGGCCGGGTCAGCCACGCGCCGACTCCACGAGGGCGAGCGTGACGTCGACCATCGCCTCCAGGTCTGCAACCGCGATGTGCTCGTCGGAGCTGTGGATCCTCGTCATCCCGTTCGCAAGGTTCGCGCACGGCCGGCCGGTCGCGTTGAAGACGTTCGCATCGGCGCCGCCGCCGGCGACGATCCCGCGCGGCTCGAAGCCCGCCGCCGCCAGCGCCTTGAA
>JALZEM010000165.1 GCA_030862005.1 Actinomycetota bacterium
CGTCGCCTCGGCCCGTGAGGAGCTCGACCGCGCCGAGGCGGAAGCTGCCCGCGTTCGAAGGGAGGCCGAGGACGCAGCGGCCGCGGTCGAGGACGCCGAGAAGCGGCTCCGCGATCTCGGCTAAGCGAGTCGCGCGAGCGCCGGCTCGAGCCGCTGGCGTCGCTCGAGCATCGGCGCGAAGAGGTCGCCGTCCCGCTCAGCGCGAGCCGCAACCGCGGCCATGGTCAGCGCGCGCGGTTCGAGCCTCTCGTCGATCTCCTCCCACCGAAGCGGCGTGGCAACGGGTGCGCCGGGGAGCGGGCGAACCGAGTACACGCACGCGATCTGCTGGCCGTGGCCGTTCATCTTCGTGTCGACGAAGACGCCGTGGCGGCGTGCGAGCGATCGCTCCGTCGTCGCGAGCTCGCCCGCGGCGCGAACGAGCGCGCCCGCGACGATGTCGCAGAACTCCCGCACCTGCGCATACGTGTGGTCTCGTTCGATCGGTACCTGGACGTGGAGGCCCTCGCCGCCGGTCGTCTTCACGTGCGACTCGAGCCCGAGCGCCGCGAGCGCGTCGCGGAGGAGGAGCGCGGCCCGAACGACGTCGGCGAACGAGACTCCTGCCGGGTCGAGGTCGAAGAGAGCGTAGTCCGGTCGGTCCGGCCGGTCTACACGCGAGGTCCAGACATGGAGGTCGACGCAGCCGTACTCGACCATCCAGAGGAGGGCGAGCTCGTCGTTCACGAGCGGGTAGTTGACGCTCGCGCCGCCGCGCGATTTCGCCGGCTGGGGCGACGTCGGGATCCAGTCCGGCATCTCCGCCGGCGCGTCCTTCCGCCACTCGAACGGGCCGTGCGGGACGGTGTAGTGGCGCTTTAGCGTGAAGGGACGGTCGTGCAAGTGCGGAAGGAGGACGGGCGCCACGGTCCGGTAGTACTCGACGAGGTCGCGCTTCGTCAGGCCGACCTCCGGCCAGAAGACCCGGTCGAGGTTCGTCAGGCGAACGACGCGCCGGCCGCGGCGCACTTCGGCTTCCACGCGCGCAACCTACGTCGCCGTGCGATGCTGGGCCAATGGACGCGACGCTTCTCCTCTGCGATTTTGCCGAGGCGGTGAACGGAAAGCTCTACGTCATGGGCGGCGGCTGGAACGTCCTTTTTGCTGGCGGCCAGCCCGTCAACACGGCCCTCGCCATCCTCGTCGTCGTCCCATGGGATCAGACGAACCAGAAGCACGAGCTTGCGATCGAGCTCCTCACCGACGACGGAGAGCCCGTTGAGGTCGGCGGACAGCAGGTCGCCGTGAGCGGCGAGTTCGAGGTCGGCCGTCCGCCCGGCGTCAAGCCGGGCACCTCGATGAACACGCCGTTCGTGTGGAACTTCAACGGCCTCGTCCTCGACCCGGGCGGTTACGAATGGAAGCTCGCGATCGACGGCGACCCCGTCACGAGTCGGCCGTTCCAAGTCCTCGAGGCACCGGGGCTCGCGACGTAGCGGAGCACGGCCGGCGTCGGACCGTCCGCTTGACACGGATTCTGCGGTTTGGAATCGTCGCGGGGCGTAGCGAGAGGAGCCGTCTTGGGGGCGTCGCGCACGATCCGTCACCACGGGGCTGCTTCGACCTGCGGGTCGCGACCGCGCTTCCGCTGCCCCGGTCGAGGGAGTGACGTCCGATCGTGACGGCGACCGTAGCGTCGCACGTCGAGAGGCTGGAGGCCGTCGCGACGCGGCTCGACGCCCACGCGCGCGCGCTCGAGGCGCGTGAGGACTCGCGCTGCGTCTTTACACACGCGTATGCCCTCATGACGCGTCGAATCGTCGCCGAGTTACCCGCGGGCGAGCTGGACGACGCGGCGTGGGCCGTCGGCCTTGCCGAGAGGTTCGCAGGTCGGTACTTCCATGCCCTCGACGCCTACGACAGCGGTGCCGAGGTGCCTCCTGCCTGGACCGCGGTCTTCACGACGATCTGCGGTCGCCGGACGTCCGTCGTCGAAGACCTCGTCTTCGGCGTGTACGCGCACATCGTCCGCGACCTCCCGCACGCGCTCGCGGAGGTCGGTCTTGCCGATCGTGCGGGACGATCGCGTGTCCGCGACCACCACATTCTCACGGCGATCGTCGCCTCCACGATCGAGGACGTTCAGGAGGAGGTCGCCGCCCGGTACGGGCCTTACGTCCGTTCGCTCGACCGGATCGGGAAGCGGTACGACGAGATCCTCACCGGCTACGGCATCCGCCTCAGCCGTGGGAT
>JALZEM010000167.1 GCA_030862005.1 Actinomycetota bacterium
CGAGCGCGCGCGCGGCCGAGCTCGCGCGCCCGACGGGCGCCAGGGTCCGCCGCGCGAGGAGCATCCCGACGAGCCCGCCGAGCAGGACGAGCACGGCGGAGGCGCCGAGGAGGACGTTCCGAAGCTCGGCGAGCTCGTCCCACAGCTCGTCTTCGGAGAAGAAGAAGTAGAGCTCGGTCTCCGTTCCCGCGACGCGGCCGCCCGCGACGAGGTACCGCGTGCCGGCGACGGATGTCCGCTGGTACGCGAGCTCGCCGCGTGCGACCAGTCGGGTCACCTCCGCCGGAATCTGCTCGGCTCCGACCGAAAGGCTCGACGAGAACGTGCGCGTATCCGTCCGTCCGACCGTTACGAACCCGCCGCGGCGCTCGTACGCTGCGAGCAGCGGCTCGGTCCCTCTCGCGAGGAGCTCCGGGGCGAGCGTGAGGTTGACGCGTGCTCGCTCGACTGCACTGTCGACCGAATCGCGGAGCCGGGCTTCGCGCACGAGCAGGTACGAGCTTCCCGCGACGGCGGCCGCAGTGACGGCCGCGACGAGCATGAACGCGAGCGTCAGGCGGCGACGGAGGCGGCCGGGCTGGATGCTCCTCGACCGCGCGCTCACGACGCCTCGAAGCGATACCCCACGCCGCGCACGGTCTGGATGAGCCGCGGATTCTTCGGATCGTCCTCGACCTTGGCGCGAAGCCGCTGGACCGCAACGTCGACGAGCCGCGAGTCTCCGAGGTAGTCGTAGTTCCAAACGCGCTCGAGGAGAAGCTCGCGGGTGAACACTTGGCCCGGTCGGCGTGCGAGCTCGAGCAAGAGCCGAAACTCTGTGGCCGTGAGTGCGACGTCCTCGCCGTCTCGACGCACCCGGAACGCCGCGGCATCGATCTCGAGACCGTCCGCGGTGATCACCGGCTCCACCGGCGGCTCGACTGCGCGCCGGAGGGCCGCGCGTGCGCGGGCCACGAGCTCTGCCATGTCGAACGGTTTCGTGACGTAGTCGTCGGCGCCGAGCTCGAGGCCGACGACGACGTCGACGGTGTCGCTCTTGGCGGAGAGCATGATGATTGGCGTTCGGCTCTCGCGGCGGATCTCGCGGCAGACCTCGTACCCGTCGAGCGCAGGGAGCATCAAGTCGAGGACGACGAGATCGAACGAGCGCTGACGGAAATGAAGGAGCGCCTCCCGGCCGTCGGCGGCCGTCGTGACGCGAAATCCCGCCTGCTTCAGCCCGAGCGCGGCGATTTCTCGGATCGACGAGTCGTCCTCGACCAGTAGCACGCGCTCATCCACACGAACAGCGTAGGGCGAGGCTCCGCCGGCGTGTAGGGGCCGTCGCTCGGGTGCGGCTAGCGGAGGAGCCGCGGCTGGATGCGGTAGGGGCCGCCGATCCGAGCGCGCCGAAATCCCCAACCGAGGACGCCGCTCGCACCGAGGCGGAGGCGAAGGATCCCGGTCCGCTCCGTCCCCGGGCTGTTCGCGCCGAAGACGAAGTTGCCGAGGCTCCAGGCAACCAGCCGTCGGCCGCCTCGGTCGATCGGCTGCAGGACGTGCGGATGCGCGCCAAGCACAACCGTCGCACCGGCTCGGAATGACACACCGGCGAGCTCGCGCTGGCGTGCGTTGGGACGGAAGCGTCTTTCCTCGCCCCAGTGAAACCAGACGACGGTTACGTCTGCGCGCCGCGCCGCGCCGCGCACATCCGCCGCGATGAACCGTGGGAACGCGGGCGCCGCTCCGGCCCGGCTCGGCGTGGCGTCGAATCCGAGGGGGCGCACGTCCGAGTAGCCCAGCATCGCGACGCGGATGCCGCCGGCCGTGAAGATGGCCGGCCGGCGGGCCCGCGCGAGGTCCGCGCCGCCTCCGACGGTCGCGAGGCCGAAGAGGCGCGCGTACGCGATCGTGTCGCGAAAAGCAACGCGCCCGTAGTCGAGGGTGTGATTGTTCGCGAGGCTGACGACGTCGACTCCCGCAAAGTACGCGGTCGCGCGGAGGGCACGCGGCGGGCCGCGAAAGGTGTACTCCTTGCCCGGGACCGGCGACCCGCGCCTCGAGACTGCGCCTTCGAGGTTCGCCGTCGCGATGTCGGCCTGACGCAGGACCGAAGCGACGTCGAGCCACGGATACCGCGGCCCCTCGGCGCGAATCGCATCCCCGACACGGGCGCCGAAGGTGACGTCGCCGACAGCTGCGAGGACGAGCGGCCGAACGCGGAGAATCCCCATCGCCGTGGTCGTCCCACGCGTCCGAAGCTCGAGCCGATACCGGCCTACGCGCGGCGCGCGCGCGACAAGGCGGAAGCGGCCGGCTCGCCCGCTCCTCGCCGCAGCGAGGCGGCGCGAATCCGCGTGCACGCTCACCAGCTCGTTCGGGTCAGCTCGACCCACGACGACGAGTCGCCCGCCTGGGGCGAGCCAGGCCGGCAGGTTCGATCTGATGAAGGGCTTCCCGGCGGCCGCCGCGGCACTTGCGCCGACGGTGGTCGCGAGGGCGAGGCCGACCGCGGACGCGACGGCGATCCGGATGGTGCGGCTCACCCGGCGACTATAGGACGGAGGCGCGCTGCGCCAACGAAAGCGGCGCGTCGCCGAGGCACGAGGCGAAGACGAACGTTGCTAGGGTAGATCGCGTGTCTACGGGGCGGGAGGAAGTCCTGCGTGCGCTCGAGGGTGTCATCGATCCCGAGCTGAAGCGCTCTGTCATCGAACTCGACATGGTCCGGCGCGCCGACGTCGTCGACGGCCGTGCCGACGTCGAGATTGCGCTGACGGTTCCCGGTTGTCCGCTCCGCGCGAGCTTCGAGACACAGGTCGCGCAGGCGCTTCGGCCCCTCGAGGGGATCGAGGAGGTGGCGCTTTCGTTCAGCGTGATGACGCCTGAGCAGAAGGCCGCGCTCACGACCAAGCTCCGCGGC
>JALZEM010000126.1 GCA_030862005.1 Actinomycetota bacterium
TGAAGCGCCTGACGCTCGAGCTCGGCGGTAAATCGGCAAACATCGTCCTCCCCGACGCCGATCTCGAGCGGGCCCTCGGCGGGGCACTCAACGCCACCTTTCGCAACAGTGGCCAGGTCTGCACGGCGGGGGCGCGCCTGGTCGTCCACGAACGCGTGGCCGACGAGCTCGTCGAGCGCCTCGGCGAGCAGGTCGCGCAGATCCGGCTCGGGCACGGCCTCGACCCGAAGACCGAGATGGGCCCGCTCGTTTCGGGGCGGCAGCGTGACCACGTGCTCGAGCTGTACGAGGCCGCCACCGACGAAGGAGCACGCGTCGTCGTAGGCGGCGGGCCCGCCGAGGTCGCTGGGCTCCCAAACGGCTTCTTCGTCCAGCCGACGGTCTTCGACGAGACACGCAACGAGATGCGCATCAACCGTGAGGAAATCTTCGGTCCCGCCGTTGCCGTGATTCGCGTCGAGGGCGAGGAGGAGGCGATCGCGACGGCAAACGACACGGAGTTCGGCCTCGCCGCCGCCGTTTGGACACGCGACGGCGCGCGAGCGCACCGGATTGCGCGTGAGCTCAGGGCGGGGACGGTCTGGGTGAACATGTACGGCGGACTCGACCCCTACTCGACGTTCTCCGGCCGCGGCCTCTCCGGGTACGGCTACGAGCTCGGGCCCGAGTCGATCGGCGAGTACACCGCCGTCAAGACGGTGAAGAACGCGGTATGACCGACTTCTCCTCGCTCGACCAGCGGCACGTGCTCCACCCGCACGCCGTCGTCGGCCGCGCCAAGCCACCCGTCGTCTTCGTTCGCGGTGAAGGCGCGCGCCTGTGGGATGCCGAAGGGAACGAGTACATCGACGGTACGTGCGGCCTCTGGGTGTGTCCCGTCGGGCACGGCCGGCGCGAGCTCGCCGAGGCGGCACGGCGCCAGATCGAGCAGCTCGAGTACTACGCATCGTTCTGGGAGTTCTCGAACGAGCCGTCGATCGAGCTCGCGGCGCGTCTCGCAGAGCTTGCTCCCGACGGGATCAACCGCGTCTTTTACACGAGCGGCGGGTCGGAGGGCACGGAAACGGCGATCAAGCTCTCGCGCCTCGCGTGGTACGCGCAGGGAATGCCCGAGCGTCGGTACGTGCTCACGCGCAAGCTCGCCTACCACGGCGTCAGCTACGGGTCGCTCGGCGCGACGGGAATCCCGCCGCTGCGCGAGGGGTTCGGCGAGCTGCCCGGTGATTTCGTGCACCTGACGGCGCCCTTCCCGTACCACGGGACGACGACAGACGAGCTCGTCGATGAGCTCGAGCGGACGGTCGCGGAGCTCGGCGCAGACAAGATCGCGGCGTTCATCGGCGAGCCCATCATCGGTGTCGGCGGGATGATCCCCCCGCACGAGGATTACTGGCCGCGCGTCGAAGAGGTACTCCGCCGCCACGGCATCCTCTTCATCCTCGACGAGGTCGTGACCGCGTACGCGCGGACGGGCACGTGGTTCGCGGCGGAGCACTGGGGCGGCCTTCGGCCCGACATCATCGTCACAGCGAAGGGCTTGACGAGCGGCTACTTCCCACTCGGAGCCGTTCTCGTCGGTGATCGGGTCGTCGAGCTCCTCGAGGGGGAGCCGTTCCGCCACGGCTTCACGTACAACGGCCATCCGACGGGCTGCGCCGTCGCGCTCGAGAACCTGGCGATCATCGAGCGCGAGGGACTCGCGGAGCGGGCGCGCGTCCTCGGCGACCGCCTGCTCGCCGGGCTCAGAGAGCTCGAGGAGCTGCCCGCTGTCGGCGAGGCACGCGGCTTCGGGCTCCTCGGGGGACTCGAGCTCCTGGTCGAGGACGCCGTCGCGCTTGCCGACCGTGTCCGAGCCGCGGGCGTGATCGTCCGCGCGAGCGGCCAGAAGCTCGTCATGTCTCCTCCGCTCGTGATCGAGGAGAGCGACCTCGACCGGATCGTGGAGGTCCTCGACACGGAGCTCGCCGCGACGCCCGCCCTCGCGCCCGCATGAACACGCGGATCGAAGAGCGGGCGCCGATCAACCAGTCGGTCGAGCGGGCAGCGCGACTCCTGTCGCTCTTCTCGGTGGACGAGCCCGAGCTCGCTCTCGCCGAGCTCACGACGCGCCTCGGGACGAGCAAGGCGACGGCGCATCGTTATGCGACCGCCCTCCGACGCGCCGGCCTCCTGCGCCTAAGCGGCGGCGGCTATACGCTCGGTCCGCGCATCGTCGAGCTCGCCGCCACGGCGCTTGCCGGCCTTCGCATCGTCAAGGTCGCCGGGCCCTATCTCGAACGCCTCGTATCGGAGCTGAACGAGACGGCGGTCCTCTCGATCTGGGACGGCGAAGCTCCCATCGTCGTCCGTGTCGACGACAACACCGACCGGCTCGTCCGCATCAACGTCCGCACGGGCTCGCGGCTGCCGCTCGACTCGGCGCAGGGCAAGATCTTCCGCGCTTTCCTCACGGACGAGGACGGGGAGCTCGCAGCCGTCAGAGCGACGGGTGTCGCTTTCAACGCACGGATCGTCCAGGGGATCGCGGCGCTTGCCGCGCCGGTCTTCCAGGGTGACGAGATCGTCGCCGCGACGGCGCTCGTCGGGACGACGGCTGCGATCTCTTCCGATCCCGATGCACCGCTCGCGACGGAGCTACGCGACACGGCCGCCGCACTCTCCGCCGAGCTCGGGTTCCTGGGAGCGGAACGGAGGGAGGAGTGAAGGCGGTCCATTGGGACGAGATTCCGGACGAGCCCGTGCGTCCCGGCATCCGT
>JALZEM010000183.1 GCA_030862005.1 Actinomycetota bacterium
GGATGGATCGCCTCCACACCCGGACACTAGCGCTGGGTGCGAGCCCGTCTCTCCGCACGGGGCTTCGCGCTGCACCAATGAGTTTGCGCGCGCGGACCGATCTACATTCCGACGCGCACCACGATCCGCGGAGGACGCCATGGCAACCGCATCGTCTCGGAAGATCTTCGTCAACCTCGCCGTCAAGGACCTCAGCAGGAGTGTCCAGTTCTTCACGCAGCTCGGTTTTTCGTTCGATCCGCGCTTCACGGACGAGCAGGCCACCTGCATGATCGTGAGCGACGAGGCCTTCGTCATGCTGCTCGTCGAAAGCCGGTTCAAGGACTTCACCAAGAAGGAGCTCTGTGACCCGGCCACGCACACGGAAGCGATTCTCGCGGTGTCTGCCGAAAGCCCCGAGCAGGTCGACGAGCTCGTGTACAAGGCGCTTGCGGCCGGTGGTCAGCCGGCGAATGAGCCGATGGACCATGGGTTCATGTACGGCTCGAGCTTCCAGGACCTCGAGGGCCACCTCTGGGAGGTCATCTGGATGGACCCGGATGCGCTGCAGGCATCTCCGCTCGCGGAAGAGCAGCGCGCGCACGCATGACGTTCCGGCGCCCTGAGACGATTGGCGGAAAGCGCGCTCGGATTCGCGCTAGTCCAGCGTCTCAGTGCGCGGCGGGAACGTCGCTGGCGCGGGGATCGCGCGCGACCGTCATCTTTCCGCCCTCGCCGAACTTCTCGACGATCACGTAGCCGCCGTTCTCGTCGACGATGCGCTCGATCTCGGGGTAGACGTGGCCGGGCAGGACGACAAAGCGTGTCGGAATTCGCCGCACCGCCTCATACTCGTCGTATGTCAGCGAAATGGTCGCTACGCACTCGGTGTTAGCGCATTCACAGAGGAAGTCCCACGTCTCGGACGTTGGGACGGCGTCGGCGATGGTCAGTTTTTCGATGCGTTCGTTCACGTCACGGAACAGCGCCTGGTTCCGCCCGCCCTTCTCTTGCCTTTCATTGATAGTCGCCACGCCAGCCCTCCCCTCGATGGTGGACGCGCGCGGGTGAACCTCGATCGCACTCCGCCGATCCGGCGATGCGAAGGGTAGGGCACAAGGGAAGCGCGCCCGCCGTCGGAACGATGATAGCGCGCCACGGGCCGTGTTTCAGCGAGCACTGTTTGATCGGCGTCAGGCCCGAGACGACGAACGAGTACGTGCGAAACGAATCGCCCACGAACACGAACCCACCTCTGTGTCCGTTAGGCTGGAGCACGTGGTTTCCGCGCTCACCGGGGGTTGCGGGTGCGGCGCCGTTCGGTTCGAGGTGACGGCGCCGTTCGTGTCCGCGGCGTACTGCCATTGCACCCGCTGCCAACGGCGCACGGGCACGGCCGCGTCGGCGAGCGGCCGGGCGGAGCCCGGGAGCGTCCACGTCGTCGCGGGCGAAGAGGAGCTGCGTTCGTGGGCTCCCGAACAGGGCTTCGAGAAGCTCTTCTGCGGCCGGTGCGGCTCGGCCCTCTTCAGTCGTGCTCCGGGGTCGAACGACTACACGGGCGTCCGGCTCGGCGCGATCGACGGCGACCCCGGCATCCGGCCGCAATGGCACCAGTACGTGGCGTACGCCGCGGCGTGGCAGCCGCTTCCCGAAGACGGGCTGCCTCGCTATCCGGAGGCACGGCCCACGTAGGACGTCGTGCGCGCGGCTCCGTTCCGCCGCACGAGCCGTGGCCGCTTCGCGATACTCGCGTGTATGCGCGCCCGTGTGAAGGAAAAGCGTGAGGTCGCGAAGGGGACGCTGCTCGTCGTGTTCGACCTACTCGGGGCCGAGGTCGAATTTCGCCCGGGTCAGTACTTCTTTGTGACGCTGATCGACCCGCCCTACGAGGATGAGAAGGGACCGCGGCGCCATATCTCGGTCGTGACGTCGCCGAACGAACGAGGCGTGCTCGGTCTCTGCACGCGGCTGCGCGACAGCGCCTTCAAGCGCTCGCTTGCCGAGCTTGCGGTCGGTGCGGACGTGGAGGTCGAGGAGCCCAAAGGGAAGTTCGTTCTCCCCGAAGAGACGGATCGACCGTACGTGTTCATCGCCGGGGGAATCGGAATCACCGTCTTTCGAAGCATGCTTCGCTACATCGCGGAAGAGCAGCTGCCGCACCGCGTGACCCTGGTCTACTCCAACGGCGACCGCGAATCGGCGCCGTTTCTCGACGAGCTCGTAGAGCTCGATCGGACGAACGACAACATTCGCGTCGTGCTGACGATGACCGACGATCCGGCATGGGAGGGGGAGGCGAGGCGAATCGGCGCCGATCTCCTTCGTGACCACCTGGGGGACGACCTCGAATCGCTTACCTATCTCGTCGCGGGTCCTCCGGACATGGTCGAGGGCGTCGTCGACACGCTGAAGCAGGCAGGCATTTCCGAGGATGAGATTCGCCCCGACCGCTTCAGCGGCTACTGATGCCGAGTCGGATCCCGCCTACCCGGGGTCCGCGCGGCCCGCGCCAATGGGCGACGCCGACCAACCATTGACGCGCCGCCGTCTCCTCGAGCTCGGCGTCGCGCTTCCCGTCTCTCTGGCTGCGTGCAGCGTGGGCGAGGAAGGAAGCGACGCGACGGCCCGTTCGGCCGAATCGACGGTATTTGTAGAGCTTTGGACCACACTCTTATCAACACCCGCATGCGTCGACGGGGACGAGCCGACTCCGCCGCAGTCGGAGGGGCCGTTCTTCACGCCCGAGTCCCCCGAGCGGGCGTCGCTTCTCGAGCCGGGGCTCGCAGGAACGAAACTCATCTTGGTGGGCGCCGTGGTTGCGACCGACTGCACGCCGGTTGCGGGAGCGTTGCTCGACATCTGGCAGGCCGATGCCGACGGCGTGTACGACAACGACGGCTACCGCCTCCGCGGCCATCAGTTCGGGGGCGCCTCCGGCGGGTACCGACTCGAGACGATCGTCCCCGGCCGCTATACCGCCCGCACGAGGCACATCCATGTCAAGGTCCAGGCGCCGCGGAGCGGGGTGTTGACCACACAGCTCTACTTCCCCGGCGAGCCGGGTAACGAGGACGACGCACTGTTCGATCCGGGTCTCGTCATGACGGTGCGCGAAGCCGCCGATGGTCGGACCGCGCGCTTTCGGTTCGTTCTCGAGCTCGCTTGATCTCGTGGCGGCGAGCCGCCGCTAGGCGGCTTCGCGCCGGTCCTCGATCCGGCGCGCGAGCTGCACGCGGAGCTCTTCACCGCTGATGCGCGTCCGCGCGGGCCGCGGCCAGTACCAGAGGTCGGCGCTCACGGGAGTGATGCCAACCGCTGAGACAACCTCAACGAGGCCGCTTCGTGCCCCGTAGCAGCGGATGTAGCACTGCGCCTCGTCCATCACGCTCCAGCGTCGGGACCGTTGCGTTCGCCGGCGGGATCCCACGTGCGAAAAACTACAGCCCTGGTCGGCTGGTCCTCGCGAGCTCGCCGGTGCGGCGCCTGCGCCGCGTCTCGGAAGATGCGAGGGCCGGCGTCGTAAAGTTTCCGCAAAGGCCGTCCACCGTTGTCTTCTGCCTTCGCTACCGTGACAATTGTCACTCTGTGAGGTTCGCGGCGGCCTCGCCCGAGGAACGGGACATGAAGCCGAGACTACTTCGCGCGGAGCCTCCCACCGACGAACTGCTTGCTCACGACGCGGCGCTCGCCCACCGCGCTGCCCGCGCTGATCTCCTCGAGCTAGAGCTCGATCGGATACGGAAGGAGCGTGATCGCCTCGAGATCGAGCTCATGGTCGCTCGTGGCTGGGTGAAGGAGCTGGCCGTCTGGCTCAGGGTGGCGGACCTGCCGGCGAATCCACCGCGTGCGAGGTTGTCGGACGCCGAGATGAGAAAGGTCTTGTCCGGGACGATCCCAGCATCCGGGGACGAGACGCGGTCCTTCGCGTGGCGGGGCGTTGCGGTCCTCGTCGGCGCGAGTGTCGCTCTCTGGGTGATCCTGGGCCTGCTCGCCCTCGTCGCCCTGAACGTCTTCCGTTAGGCCGTCGATCATCGGTCGTCGGCGGCCGCATCGGTCGCCGACGGACGAGAGGCACGGGACCGTCACGGAGTCGCGTGAAAGTGCGGCGGACCGTCGCAGCACGCGCGCCGTTGGAGCTCGCGCGCCGACCGGCCTCGTACGCTTCCGGCATGTCTCAAGGAGCGATCTTTGCCGATCTGAACCCTGAGCAACGGCGTGCGGTCGACGCGGTTCGGGGGCCCGTCTGCATCCTCGCCGGGGCGGGATCGGGGAAGACGACCACGATCACGCGGCGGATCGCGAACCAGGTCGGGACGGGCGCGTTCCGGCCGGATGAGATCCTCGCCGTCACCTTCACCGACAAGGCCGCGGGCGAGATGCGTGCACGGCTCGGCGCGCTGGGCGTGGACGGCGTCCACGCGCGAACCTTCCACGCCGCCGCGCTCGGGCAGCTGCACGCCTACGCGCGGAAGCCGCCGGGCGCGGTGCTTCCCTCCAAGGTAATCCTCCTCCGGCAAATCGCGACAGCGCTCCCGCGTCCGTATCGCTTCCGACCGCTCGGCGATCTCGCGACCGAGATCGAGTGGGCAAAGAACCGCCGGCTGACGCCGGAGACGTACCGTCGTTCGCTCGGTACACATCGTCCGCCGATCCCGTCCGACCTAATGGCGCGCGTCTTTCGCGAGTACGAGCGGCGCAAGCACGCCTCCGAACGGATCGACTTCGAGGACCTGCTGGGGCTCGCGATCACGATGTTCGACGAGGACGACGAGGCATGCGGGCTCTTCCGCGAGCGGTTCCGCGCGTTCACGGTCGACGAGTTCCAGGACGTGAACCTGCTCCAGCGCACGCTCCTCGACCGGTGGCTCGGCGAGAGCGACGAACTCTGTGTCGTCGGGGACGACTACCAGTCGATCTACAGCTTCGTCGGCGCAACACCGCGCTACCTGCTCGAGATGCCGGGGCGATTCGCGGATGCCGCCGTGATCCGGCTCGAGACGAACTACCGGTCGACGCCCGAGATCCTCGAGCTCGCGAACAGGCTGACCCCGCGGCTGGGCGGTGCGGCGAAGACGCTGCGGCCCTCCCGCGCGCGCGGGCCCGAGCCCGTGCTCGGCGCGTTCGACGGTGCGGAGGAGACGCGCTTCATCGTCGACCGCGTGCGCTCGCTCCACGCGGAGGAAGGAATCCCGTACGACGAGATGGCCGTGCTCTATCGAACGAACGCGCGGTCGGAGGGGTACGAGGAAGCCTTCGCGGCCACGTGGGTCCCTGTCCAGGTCCGCGAGGCGGCCTTTCTCAAGCGCCAGGCGGCGCGGCGGGTTCGTGCAGAGCTCGGCGCATCGACGTCGACGGCGATCTCGGCGTCCGTGCGCCGAGCGGCGGAGCGCGAGGGGTTCCTCGAAGAATCCGTCGGGAAGCTCGGAGAGCAGGAAACGGTTCGCCAAGCCGACCTGGCGCGGCTGATCGAGCTCGCTGCGGACTTCGAGGACGGGGTTCGGACGCTCGCCGACTTCTTCCTCGAGCTGGAGGAGCGTTTCGGCCCGAAGGCGTCCGGCCGCGGGGTGCACCTCCTCACGTACCACCGCGCGAAGGGACTCGAGTTCGAGGCGGTGTTTCTGCCGCGGCTCGAGGAGAAGGAGCTTCCGATCAGCCTCGCGCGCACGCCCGAGGAGCTTGCGGAGGAGCGCCGCCTCCTCTACGTCGGGATGACGCGTGCGAAGCGGTACCTCTTTCTCTCGCGCTCCGAGAGCGGGAAGGCAAGCCGCTTCCTCTCCGAGCTCGGAGTCGCGGCGCGTGCGCGCGCACCCCGCAGCGCGGACGCGGCCGCACAGGCGACGCCCGCGTATGCCGCACTCGCCGCGTGGCGCCGAAACCGTGCCGAGAGGGACGGTGTCGCCGCGTTCCTCGTCTTTCACAACAGGACGCTCGAGGAGATCGTGCGACGCGCTCCTCGTACAGCCGACGAGCTCGCGGCGGTGCCAGGAGTGGGAGCGACGAAGCTCGAACGGTATGGCAGCGACGTCCTCGCAGCGCTCGGCGCGGCCTCGTGATGCCGTGAGCGCATCGTAGGGAACGACGATGGTCGGTCGGGCCGGCCCGGCGAAACGTAGGGCGGGCGTGGCCCGCCGCTGCGCCAGGGATCGCGCCAGGTGAAGCTGAGCGGTCAACCCCGATCGGGGGAGGCGGTCAACGCCCTCCTAGGGGGGACAGCGGCCCTTGCGTCGAGGAGACTCCGTCTACATAAGACCGCGGGCCCCGATGCGGCGGGGGCACGGTCTTATCGGGACGGGGCTAGCGGCAGCCCCGTTTCACTTTTAAGCCGCGATTCGTAGGGGCGGGCGGCGAACCACTCGCCTTCGCCGCTACGCGGGACGGCCTCCTTCCGGTCTAGTCGCCGACGACCTGGACGATCCAGCGGCGGTCCCGCGGGCGGTCGAGCTCCATGAAGAGCACGCGCTGCCAGGTTCCGAGACAGAGCTCCCCGTCGCGCACGGGGATCGACTCGCCGGCCGGTCCGAGCAGCATCGCCATACAGTGGGAGTGGCCGTTGCCGATCTCCATGTCCTCCGGGCAGATGTTCTCGGTCCGACGGCCCCAGTCGTCGTGGGCGTAGTACTCCTCGCTCGGGACGAGGCGGCGCAGCATCTGGACGAAGTCGTCGAGGAACCCCGTCTCGAACTCGTTCACACGGACGCAGCACGTCGTGTGCGGCGAGTACACACACGCGATGCCGTCCCGCACACCGCTTTGCGCAACCGCCTCGCGGACGTCCTCCGTGATGTCTCGAACCTCCAGGCCACCCTGCGTGCGCAGGCTCCGCTCAAGCTGGAAGACCTTCACGGTGTCCGATGTACCTCCACGGCTGGCGACTACGGCGCCGCACAGTATGCGACGCGCGAGCGTATTTTGTCGCGTTCGCGGCGGCTGTGTCGGAGTTAGCCTAGTAGCCCGCGCCGCCCGAGTCCGTGTCCGTTTCGCCGGTCTCGGTCTCGCCGGTCTCCGTGTCGCCCGTCTCGGTCTCCTCGGTCTCCGTCTCCGTCTCCGTCTCCGTCTCCGTCTCCGTCTCGGATCCTCCGGCGCCGCCGCCGCCGACCGTCAGCGTCCCGACCATCCCGCGGTCTTTGTGGTCGCCGACCGGGCAGTAGATCTCGTACGTACCCTCTTCGAGCTCAACCGTCAGGTCGGTCGTGTCGCCGGCGTTGATCGTGTCCGAGCTCTCGTCGACGCCTTCGCCTTCGATCTCGAGCGCGTGCGGGTTCTCCCCGTCGTTCGTGAGCGCGAACGTGATCTCGCCCGGATCCGCAGAGATCTCGGCCGGATCGAACGCGAAGTCGGTCGCGGAGACCTCGACCCTCTGGCCGCCACCGGCATCGCCCTCGTCGTCGGCGCCGCAAGCCGCGGCAAAGGGCACCGAGGCCACCAGAAGGAGAACTACGAGGAAACGTGGCATCCGCCGAACTATACGAACCGAGCGCCGAGTCGGATTGAGGTAACCGTCCGCCGAGGTCATCGTCCTCCGGCGCTCGGCTACCCTGCGCCTGCCGGGCCCGTAGCTCAGCGGTAGAGCAGCGGACTCATAATCCGTCGGTCGAAGGTTCGACTCCTTCCGGGCCCATAAGCGAACCCCCCGGAAACGGGCGCTTTTCGTTTCAGGTCTGGCGACGCCGACGTGGTCGCCTTGGGCGGCGCGAAGTCGGCGTAGTTCGGCGCCTCTGCCGCGGATCTTGAAGCCGTAATCGTCGCGATCGCGCCGCGCGCTCGGGCTTCGTCACGTCCGGCCATCGTCGGCTCGGCCCGCATCGGGCTCGGTCTCCGCGTTTGTCCTCCGCGATGAGGATCCGGGCCACGCGCGCCACCATCCATACGATGGACGGCGTGCCGGCGAACGTGACTCGGGAGGACGTTCCGCGACTCGTCGCCAGGGGCGCGCAGATCGTGGAGGTGCTTCCGCGCGAGGAGTACGACGAGCTCCACGTCGCAGGCGCGATCAGCATCCCGTTGAAGGAGTTAGGTGAGCGCGCGCCGCGCGAGCTCGACCGCTCTGCGCCGGTCATCACCTATTGCCACGATTTCCTCTGAGACATGAGCGCGCGAGCCGCGTGGCGGCTCGAGACGCTCCGCTTTCGGCAGGTGTACCGCTACCAGCCCGGAAAAGACGACTGGCTGGCGGCGCGATTGCCGATGGAAGGTGCAGCAGCGGGAACCAAACGAGCGGCGGACATTGCGCGGCCGGACGTGCCGACCTGCCGCCTGCGCGACCGCGTCACCGCGGTGGTCCGGCAGGTTCGTGAAGGAGGCTGGCCGCTCGCCGTCGTCGTCAACGAGCAGCGGGTTGTGCTCGGAAGGCTCCCTCCGCGTGACCTCGGGGACGATCCGGACGCGATTGCCGAGGCGATCATGATCGAGGGCCCTCGGACCATCCGCGGCACGACGGCCGCGTCAGACCTAGGCCGCTGGCTCGACGAGCGACGCGTCGAAGGTGTCCTCGCGACGAGCGCGGACGGCGTATTGATCGGCTACGTCCGGCGGGACGACGTCTCGACCGAGGGACGGCACGGGTAGAGGCCCGTACGAGACGGGCAACGACGAACGCGACGCTGCGGCGTCGGCGGACGTCAGCGTGGATCGTCGGGCGCGAGCTGTGCAAGCGGGCGCGTGTTCACGATGTCGGCGGCCGTCGCCCACCCGCGGCGCGCGGTCGCGACCGCGAGCATCATGTTGCCGAGCCCGGCGACCGAATGGGCGTCCGTCGAGACGACGACGGAGACGCCCGCCTCGACCGCACGCCGGACGTGCTCGCCGCGCAGATCGAGCCGGTCGGGGAGGCCGTTGACCTCGAGCGCCTTGCCTTCCTCGAACGCGACCTCGCAGACGCGTTCGAGATCGAGGGCGTTCTCGGGGCGATGGTTGATGATGCGGCCCTTCGGGTGGCTCAGGGCGGAGACGTGCGGGTTCCGCAGCGCTTCGACGACCCGCGCCGTCAGCGCCTCGCGTGGCGTCCGCTGGCCGGCGTGGACGCTCGCCATCACCCAGTCGAGCTCGACGAGGACATCGTCAGGGAGGTCGAGTGTTCCGTCGGCGAGGATGTCGCACTCGATCCCGCGGAGGATCCGGAACGGAGTGAGACGCTCGTTCGCCGCCGCAATCTCCTCGCCCTGCCGGCGCACGTCGTCCGCCCCAAGGCCCGGGACGACGTGGACGCTCAGCGTGTGGTCGCAGATCGCGAGGTACTGATAGCCGCGCTCCTTCGCGGCGAGACCCATTTCGTAGACGCTCGCCTTTCCGTCCGACCAGGTCGTGTGGCAGTGGAGGTCGCCGCGGATGTCCGACAGCTCGAGCAGGGCGGGCGGGTCGCCGCGAAACGGCTGCTCGCGAAGCTCCGGCGCGACGAACGGCAGACCCAGGCGTG
>JALZEM010000184.1 GCA_030862005.1 Actinomycetota bacterium
GGCGCTCGCGGACGTTCTCGTTCCGAACGCCCCACTGGCCGAGAAGCTGCTTTCGCTCCCATTCCTGCACGGGAACATCTTGCCACGAAGGTTCTCGATTCCTCGGGCGATAGCGTTACCGGAATGCAGGTGGCCGTCATCGGCGCA
Organism: Actinomycetota bacterium; assembly: GCA_030862005.1. Lineage (GTDB taxonomy): Bacteria > Actinomycetota > Thermoleophilia > Gaiellales > Gaiellaceae > JACCYG01. The sequence continues at coordinate 148 of JALZEM010000184.1, forward strand.
GGCGCGGTCGGGCTCTCGTGCGCGTACTCCCTCGCCGAGGGCGGCGCCGACGTGCGGGTTCTCGAGCGTGGACGCGTCGGTGAGGGCTGCTCCTTCGGAAACACCGGTTGGATCTGCCCCGCGCTGTCGGCACCGCTGCCGGCGCCGCGAGTCGTCGGGCGTGCGTTGGTCGGAATGCTCCGGCGCGACAGCCCTCTGCTGATCCAGCCCACCCTCCGGACGAGCTTCCTGCGCTGGTCTTGGGACTTCTGGCGCGCGTGCACCAGCGCCCGCTACGAGGCCGGCCTCGGAGCGACCGTCGCCCTTGCGTCTCGAACGTTCGAGCTTTTCGACGCAATGCGCGCGGCCGGCGTCGATTTTCAGATCCACAAAACCGGGATGGTGGTGGCCGCGCTCTCGGAGCAGGGGCTCGAGGAGTACGTCGACATGATCGAAGGAGCGCGGCAGGCGGGTTACGCAGGCTCGATCGAGGTGCTCGACGCGGACGAGCTCCGCCGCCGAGAGCCCGCGCTCAGCGAGCGGGTCATCGGCGGCCTTCATGTCGCCGACGAGCGCTACGTCCGCCCTGAGCAGTTCACGGGCGCACTTGCAGCGCACCTCCGGGGGCAGGGTGTCGACGTGGCCGAGGGCGCCGACGTCCGGCGCCTGACGCGCCGTGACGGGACGTGGACGCTGGATACGGATGACGGCTCTGTCGACGCCGACCGCGTCGTCCTGGCTACCGGCGCCTGGTCCGCGCGACTCTTCGCATCGCTCGGGATTCGCATCCCGTTCGAGGCGGCAAAGGGCTACAGCGTCACGGCGACGGGAACGGCCGCTCCGCCCCGGCACGCCCTCTACCTCTCCGAGGCGAAGGTGGGCGTCAGCCCGTTTGGAGACCGCCTTCGTCTCGCTGGCATCTTCGACCTGGCGGGTGTCGACTCATCGTTGCGACACCGACGGATCGGCGCGATCCTGCGTTCTTCGCTGCCGTACCTTCGCGAGTGGCGCCCAGAGGAGATCGAGCTCCAGTGGGCCGGGCTACGCCCATATCCGGCCGACGGGCTTCCGATCATCGGCCCTGTTCCGGGTCACGACGGGCTCTACGCGGCGACCGGCCACGGCCGGCTCGGGATCACGCTCGCGCCGGCGACCGGCGAGGCCGTCAAGTCGCTCGTGCTTGACGGCCGCGTCCCCGACGAGGTCCGCCCCTTCGGAGTCGAGCGGTTGATGCGCCGACCGGCGCGCTAACCCGGCGTTTCGCCGAGAACGGCGTCCAGCGTCGCGAGCAGCTGATCGGCGTGGTCGCGGCCGAACGGCAACGGCGGGCGGATCTTGAGCACGTTGCCGTCGACACCGGTGGTCCCGATGAGGACGCCGCGGTCGCGCATCCCGTTTACGACGGCCCGTGCTCCGTCCCGGGCAGGCGCGCGCGTCTCTCGGTCCTGCACGAGGTCCACGCCGACGAGGAGCCCTTCGCCGCGGATGTCACCGAGGATCGCGTGGCGCGCCCCGAGCTCGCCGAGGCCGTCTCGGAGGTACGCGCCGACCTCAGCCGCCCGTTCCAAGAGCGCCTCCTCGACGAGCACATCGAGAACCGCGAGCGCTGCGGCACACGCGACAGGGTTCCCGCCGAACGTGCTGAAGAACGGTGCCTGCCGTTTGGCGAAGTCGTCCGCGAGCGCCGCCTTCGTCACGAGCGCGGCGACCGGATGGCCGTTCCCCATCGGCTTCCCGAGGGCAACGAGGTCGGGAACGATCCCGGAACCGGCGAAGCTCCACATGCTCGACCCGAAGCGGCCGAACCCGGCCTGCACCTCGTCGGCGAGAAAGAGGCCTCCGGCCTCGCGAACGCGGCGCGCCGCGTCGGGCAGGTAGCCGACCGCATCGGTGAAGATTCCGGCGCTCGTCCACGCGGGGTCGAGGAACATCGCCGCCACGCCGTGGCGGCGCTCGTTGAGCGCTTCCGCCGCCTCGGTGACGAAGCCCGCGTACCGAGCGATCCACTCGGACTCGATCCGCCGATGAGGGCCGCGGTACCCGTCCGGCGGAGGCACCGTCTCCACGTGCGCCGGCCGCTGCCCGGCGGCCCACTCCGAAGGCGACAGATCCGTGAGCGCCGCCGTTACGCCGTGATAGGCGTGGACCGCGACGACCGCACCCGATCGTTCCGTCACGGCCGTCGCAATGCGCCAGGCGAGGTCGTTCTCTTCGCTCCCCGAGTTCACGAAGATGCACGTATCGAGCTCAGGGGGCATCGTCGCCGTAAGCCGCTCGGCCACCTCGAGGGCCGTTTCGTGCAGGTAGCGCGTGTTGGTGTTCAGTAGCCGCGCCTGCCTCGCCACCGCGTCGACCACCCGCGGATGGCCGTGCCCGACGACCGGCACGTTGTTGTAGGCGTCGAGATAGCGACGGCCGTCCGCGTCGAACATCCAGACGCCCTCCGCGCGCACGAGGTGGATCGGGCGGTCATACGAAAGAGGGGAGAACGCCGAGCCGAAGAGCCGCTTCCGCCGCGCCATGAGTTCAGGCGTCGCACTTTTGGCGGTGGCTGCGGACTGCGGGCCTATCCATCCGACCGCGGGCGCGGCCGCGCATCGGAATCGTCTCCGGACGACATCCGGCCCAAGGGCCGAAAAGAGCTCGAGCATCGCCCAGCTCCCCTCGTCGTACGCCGTGATGTAGTCCGCGTTCTGGTCGAAGCGCGCGACGCGCCATGCCGAGATGAGCACGGTCGCGGCGAGACGTGCGGCGACCGCATCGGCGAGGACGGCGACTTCATCCTCCTCGAGTGGGGTGACGGTCCCGTACCCGCGTGCGAGCGATTCGATCGTCTCGAAGGTGTTCTCTCCGCCTCGGAGCACAGCGGCAAGCGTGACGGCGAGGTCGCAAACGAGCGGGCCGTACGCCATATCGCCGAAATCGAGGATTCCCGCGGGCCGCAGGTCCGCGTCGAACACCACATTGGACAGGCTCAGGTCGCCATGAACCATCTGGGCCCGCAAGCGCGCGAGGAGCGGGAACGCTCGCTCTTCAAAGCGGTCGAGCGTGGCGGCGACGAGCTTCGCTCGCTCCGGATCGTCGACGCACGCGAGCAGGGGCCGAAGACGCGGCGCGTGCTTGATGTCCCAGAGGAGCACGCGCGCGCCAGCAGGGTGGAAGAAGCCACGCAGCGCCCGGCCGACCCGCGCGACCGTAGCGCCGAACTCGTGGAGACCTGCGGCGTTCAGCTCGGCCGGCCGGACTTCGCGCCCCTCGAGGAACGTGACGAGTCGGAGCACGTGGCGTCGGCCCTTCCGCTCGACCATGCTCGAGAGCGCCCCGTTGATGCTCGGATGCGGCCGCGCGACCGGAAGCTCGGGATCCGTGGCGGCGACGTGCAGCATCGCCCGAATCTCCATGTCGATCACGGCTGGATCCTCCGCCGGGTTCGCGACCTTGAGGACGAACGTTCCAGCCGCGCTTTCGATGCGGAAGTTCTGATCGCGCTCGCTGCCGAGCGGTGATGCTGAGCCGGAGATCCCGAAGTGAGAACTGGCAACGGCGGCCGCTTCGTCGGGCGTCAGATCCGGCGGGGGTGCCGCGAGCGTGTCCGTGCCGCCGGGAACGTCAGGCCGAAGGGCGGATTCGTCCGTGGCGACCAACGAGTCCGATGATAGGCGCGGTCTGCGCGCGCCCGCCAGAACGAGAGAGCCCGTACGCGGGGGGCCGCCCTCTCCGCACATGGCTTTGGCCGCTAGCTGCCGGTGCCGAACGCCGTTCCGTTCACGATCGCGCGGTTTGATGCACTAGTCCGCTTCCCCCGGCGTCGCGAGCACGTCGCGGGCGCGCTCCCGCGAAACGTTGAACGAGCTCCAGGGCTCATCGCGGGCGAGTCGCGCCTCGAGATCCGAAAGCGTCTTGGTGCGAAGCTCGAACGGAAGCGCCGCAAGCGCCGGAGCCGCATCCGCGCTCAGGCCACGTGCGTACCCAACGTCGAATCGCCCGGATTCGCTCCACCGGGCGACGTTCCGCTCCGCGATCAGGCCATCGGGGTTCGCGAGGGAGAAGGTGCCGAGCGCGAGGGCGGTGCCGGCGAGCGCGATCCGCGCGAGCTCGCGCCGTACGCGAACCGCAACGCCCGCCGCGACGATCAAACCGAAGATCCCCGCGATCCAAAGCGCTGTGGCCTCGGCGAAGAGGCGCGCCCTCGTGAGCCCGAACGCCTCCTCGTAGAGCTGAAGCCGTCGAAGAGCCGAAACGAGGATGACGAACGTGAGGCCGCAGAGGACGCCGAGCAATACGCGGCGCAGGAGCCGGTCGGAGCGGCACGGTGCGCCCGCGAAGGCGGCGAAGCCTCCGACGACACCCAGCGTGAGCGCTGAGGCCGCAAGGAGCTGCCAGAAGCCCTCGCGCGCGTACTCCGCGTACGTCAGTCCCGCGGTTTGCAGAACGTGCGCGTGCCCCCCGAAGAGAACGGTGATCTGCACGGCGACGAAGGCCAGGAACAGCGCGTCAAGAAGCGCAAGTGGGAGCGCCCACTCCCATCGGCTGAGCCTGCGCGGGATAGGAGGCGTCGTGTACCGGATGGGGCGGCGAGCGGCCAGCGCCAATCCGGCAGCGATCGCGAAGATGAGCACGAACGCAATGAGGCGGCCCGGGATGGTGTCAATCGAGGGCGCAGGGATGTCGCTTACAAGTTCCGCAAAGGCTGCGTCCGCGGTCAGGAAGAGAGCGCCGAAGGGCGTGAGGAGAACGCTTCCGAGGAGCGCTCCACGAACGGCCGGAGCTCCGGCGCGCGGCCGTCTCGGCACAAATGCACCGAGGTCGCGCAGACGAAAGTACGGCGCAAACGGCGCGACGGGCGAAGGCCCCGAAACCGCCACGGACGCGAGAAGGCACGCCGCCGCCAGGTCGAGCGCCACGACCCACGTTGCATCTCGTAACGCCGGCAGAGCGGCGAGAGCGAGAGCGAGCGCCCCGAAGAGGATCGTGTCGAACGTCCGCCGAGCAGCAATCGCGACGCACGCCGCAATAACGGTGGCAACGAGCAGGACACCGACGCCAAGCGGCTCCCCAGGAAGCGCCGCAGCTCCTAGCAACGAAGCCCCGAACGCCGCGATCTTCATCGCGGTAAGTCGACGACGATTCGACAGCCGTGCGGGTTCGCGGCTTCCGCTCGGATGGATCCACCATGGAGCTCCACGATCCAGCGCGCAATCGCAAGCCCGAGACCCGCGCCGCCGTCGGTTGACGCACGCGCCTCGTCGAGACGGTAGAAGCGCTCGAAGACGCGCTCTGCCTCCCGCGCCGGGATACCCGATCCTTGATCCGCGACTTCGAGGCGGGCGAGACCGTCGACCGCGCTACCTCGCAGCACCACGCGGCCACCCGCGGGGGAGTGCCGGATCGCATTCGCGACGAGGTTCGCGAGCACCTGATGGAGCCGCTGCTCGTCGCCGTGCAACACGAGACCTGCCTCGACCGCTGATTCGAGCTCCACGTCGCGGTCGCGCGCGCGGGGGCGCCACTCTTCGACGACGTGGCCGAGGAGCGTCGCCGCGCGGATTGGCTCACGTTCGAGCGGGACGGCGCCCGACTCGAGTCGCGAGAGATCGAGAAGCTGCTCGACCAGCCCTCCCAGTCGTTCAACTTGACGCAACATCGCCTCGAGCGCGGGCCGATCTGCCGGTTGGATGCCGTCGACGAGGTTCTCGAGCATCGCGCCAAGGGCACCGATCGGCGTCCGCAGCTCATGGGCCGCATTCGCAACGAGATCGCGCCGCATCCTGTCCGCAGCGGCGAGGTCTTCGGCCATTCTGTTGAAGGCGCGCGCGAGCTCTCCCACTTCGTCGCGCGAGGTCGCAGTAACTCGCATCGTGTAGTCGCCCGCAGCCATCGCGCGCGCAGCCGCCGCCATCTCCCTGAGCGGGAACGTCATCCCGTGAGCGAGAAGCTGGACCATGGCAAGCGCGAGCGCTCCGGCGGCGACTCCCGTGACAAACGGTGAAAGGCCCGCGCGATCGCCCAGCGAAACGACGACGACGGTCACCACTACGGCGGCGAGGATGACGACGCCCAGCTTGAGCTTGAGGGAGCGGAGCGCATCGAGGGGCCTCACAGAACCCCCCTTGTGTCCAGCGAGTAGCCGATCCCGTGGACGGTTCGGATGACGTCGTGTCCGAGCTTGCGCCGGATCGACCGCACGTGGGAGTCGACGGTGCGCTCGCCCGCGACGATCCGGTGCCCCCACACCTGCTCGAGGAGTCGCGCACGGCCGAAAACCACGTGAGGCGTTTCGGCCAACCGGAAGAGGAGGTCGAACTCGGTCGGCGTGAGATGCACTTCCTCGCCGTTGCGGGTCACTCGACGAGTGGCCGGATCGATGGACAGGCGGCCGAGACGGATTGGAGCAGCCTCAGCGGTCGTCGGTGGCCGCGCCGATCTCCGCAGAAGAGCGCGAATGCGTGCAACCAGCTCACGCAGGCTGAAGGGCTTGGTCAGGTAATCGTCCGCGCCGACGGCGAGGCCGACTTCGATGTCGCTTTCAGAGCCGCGTGCCGTGAGCATGAGGACCGGAACGTGGCGGTCACGCTGGATCTGGCGGCACACCTCGAGGCCGTCGAGACCGGGCAACATCAGGTCGAGCACCACGAGGTCCGGCTGGAACCGCCGGCAGAGCTCGACCCGCTCACGCCATCACCTGCGACGTCGACGTCGAAGCCCTCGGCCCGGAGGCGTGCCGCAACAGAATCCGCGATCGCTAGTTCGTCCTCGATCACCGCGATGCGGCGCTTCTCCATTGCGACCAGCGTAGGTCACGCGGGTGAACGAGGAGTCGAGGTTTTGTGGAGATCCTGTGCATGCGACGCTCCGGCATCGCGCTGCGCGCCGAGACCCAGGAACGCCAGAGGGCGGCGCGAAGGCCACGTGTTCGGACGACTAGTTGCCGGTCCCGGACGGCGCTGCGTTGTAGCGTTACAACGATGAGAAAGCCGAAGCCGCGCCGCGACACGGATCTCCTCGAGCTCGATGACGTCGAACGACGGCTGCGGCCATTCGCGCGGCGGTACCTGGGCGTTCGCACGATCCCGCTCGAGCACGTCGTCGGAACGGAAGGGCGAGCGGCCGCCTTCACGCGCGACTTCAGGCCGCGGCACACATTCAGCCGTGACCGCATGCGCTCCCTTGCCGCGGCCTTCCCCGACGGCGGGTTCCCCCCGATCGTCGCGGTGAAGCTCGGCGAGACGTACTTCGTAATCGACGGCCACCATCGTGTCGCGTTCGCGCGCCGCGCGGGAGCCGACACGATC
>JALZEM010000207.1 GCA_030862005.1 Actinomycetota bacterium
TCCTCCATCCCTTCGAGGAAGACGTCGCGCACGGCTTGCTCGCTGAACCGGTAGTAGTCGAACCTGTAGTGGACCGGGAAGGTCACCGTTCCCCGGCCGCGGCGAGTCGTCCCGCTCGCTTCGTCACGGTTCTTCGTGTATCCGGGGACCCCGATGATCACGAGGCCGCCGGGCCGGGTGACCCTCCGGATCTCCGCGAGCGAGCGCCAGAAGTACTTGTCGTGCTCGAGCGTCGCGTTCGACAGGACGAGATCGAACGAGTCGTCCTCGAACATGTGCATGTCGTTCGCGTTGCCGACCACCGGCTTGATCGGCGTGTCTGTCCGCATCCTGTTCAGGTTCAGGCAATACCGTTCCGAACCTTCCAGCGCGGGGGAAAGAAGGAGCGAGTTCTCGTTGACGTACCCGCCGATCTCGAGCGCGCGGTCAGGCTTCAGGCCGCTGGTGCGGATGATCTCGATGAACCTGGCCTGGATCTTCGGATGCACGGTGACCGCGGCGCCGCCCGTGGCCGCGTTCGCGCAACCATAACGACGTGACGGCGCGCGCCCTGGAGTCGATCAGCAGGACATTGATCCCCATGCGTAGCAGGAGATCGTGATGTTCGTCGCTGTGCGAAGGCGTGCCTTGTCGCCTGCGTCGTTGAGGATGTACTTGTCTTTCCCCCAGTACTTGACGAGACGCGTGCTCCGCGCGCTCGACCCGATGACGACGAGGCGGAGCCTCTCGCCGGGGTTCAGGATCGTTGCGCGCCCGAAGTTGTAGACGTACGGGGGGTTCTCGACGACGTAGCCCTCCAGGTTGACGGGGACCGTGCTCACGTTCCGGGCGTAGATCTCCTCTGGTGTCGACGCGTGCGCCCGAACCGAGATCTTCCCACGCAGCGCGTCGCTGCAGCTGTACCGACACGGATACATCATCCAGAGGCGAACGTCGCCGTCGCGATCGAAGAGGTACCCGCCGTCGCCGAGCCCGCGCGTGGAGACGTTGTCGAAGACGGGAGTCGTTCGCCGCCAGTAGAAATGCGTCGTCGTGTTCGTGTCGGTGCGCGGGCGGCTGCCGACGTAGAGCGTGATCGTTCCGCCCGCCGGGATCGCGGCGCCCGCCGGGAACGTGTACTGCGTGAGATACGAGTCGCGAAACCACCAGCCCCCGATCGACAAGTCCGTCGAGTCGAGGTTCTTGATCTTCACCCACTCGCCGTTCAGGTTCGAGCCGTCGGTGCCGTCGGAGTCCCAGTTCACCCACATCTTGAGCGCGGCCGTCTGCGCCGGCCCCGAGCCGCAGTAGTCGGTGTCCCACAAGCGCAGGCCCGCCGCCGCAGCCCGCTGCGCGCCCCGGGCGTAACGGCTGTTCCACGCCCACTCGGACGCGGCGGGCAGCCAGAGCACGTGACCCTCGTCGACGAGGATCTGCGCGGTGTCGCGCCACGCGCCGTCTCGGTAGACGGAGACGGCCCGGCGGTACCGGGCGCCGCTCATGCTGCGCGGGTCTTGCGCGCTCAGCCGGACGATCCGATTAGCGACCATTCCTTCGAGACGGGCGGTCGCTTCGACGGCGTGGCAGGCGCCTCGCCGCAACGAGGGGTCACGGCTGTACACCGACTGCTCCGTGGCGTTGATCCCCGTCATCCGGATGCGGAGCGGACCCTTTCCGTCGCCACGGATGTCGACGTCGATCGTGTCACCGTCGGCGACGAACGTCACCTTGCCCGTCCAGAAGTAACAAACCGGCCGCTGCGTTCCGGCGATGCACGGCGCCTTCCAGTACGCGTCGGCTTTCGGCGCAGCGACAAGCGCGCCTGCAGTGGCGAGGATCACGATGAGAAGCGCGGGGACGCGTCCCACCCACCTTCGATCGGCGAGCCGGATGGCCGTCGCATCCCGCGAATGGGGGATGCGTACATTCGCGCGGTGACTGGTTGCATGCGCCGTCCGCTCGCCGAAGCGCACGGGCCGTGCTCCGGCGCGATGCATTCCCTTCGCGCGCCACCTCGATGACGTTCGAACGAGGAAAAACACGTGGTTCTACCCGCCACAGTCCGTCCGGAGGGGGCTAGGTGGCGGCTCGAGCCCGGCTGCGCCGCGGCACAATAGTGGGTCGATCGGCATGCAAATCCGGCAACGACCACAGCGGCAACGACCCGCACAGCGGAAGCGACACGACAACCGCTTCGCCGCGGGAGTCCTCCAGCGATACGAGCACGTGCTCGGTCCGGTCGCCGCCCGCCTTCACGGCGGCGCCCTCGGCCTCGCCGCCGCGGTCGCGAACTGGGGCTCGGGCGAACCCGTTCGCGACGAAGGACGGTCGCTGAAGATCACCTTCCTCATCATCAACGCCTACGGGATGGGCGGGACGATTCGGACCGTGCTCAACCTCGCCGGTTACCTCGCGGACGGGCACGACGTCGACGTGATCAGCATCGTCCGGCGGCGGACCGATCCGTTCTTCCCGTTTCCTCCGGGTATTACGGTCAGGACGCTCGACGATCAGCGGAAGGACGACGGCGCAGCCGTCCGGCTCCTCCGGAACATTCCCAGCATCCTCGTGCATCCTCAGGACTTCTCGTACAAGGGGTCGTCTCTCTGGCGCGACCTCCTGCTCGTCCGCGCGCTGCGATCGCTCCGGCAGGGCGTCCTGATCACGACGCGGCCCGGGCTGAACCTCCTCGCGGCCGAGCTGGGACGGCCCGACGTCGTGAGGGTCGGCCAGGAGCACCTGAACTTCGGCGCCTACAAGCCCCGGCTCGCGGCGGACATCGTCCGCCGTTACCCGAAGCTCGACGCGCTCGCTGTCCTGTCGGAAGACGATCGGCGCACGTACGAAGGTGCTTTTCGCCCGGGACGGCCGCGGGTCGTCTTCATCCCGAACGCGATCCCGAAGCTCGGCGACGGCCTCGCCGACCCGGCGAACCGGGTCGTGGTCGCAGCCGGTCGGCTCATGCCGCAGAAGGGTTTCGACCGGCTCATTCCCGCGTTCGCGCAAGTTGTGCAGCACCATCCCGACTGGAAGCTCCGCATCTTCGGGAGCGGGCCGAAGCGGAATGAGCTCCAGAAGCTCATCACGGACCACGGCGTCGCCGCGAGTGTCGCGCTCATGGGCCGCGCCAGCGACCTTGGAAGCGAGTTCGCGAAGGGCTCCATCTTCGCCCTGAGCTCGCGCTTCGAGGGCATGCCGATGGTCCTCCTCGAGGCGATGAGCAAGCGGTTGCCGGTCGTCAGCTTCGACTGCCCGACCGGTCCTCGACAACTGGTGACATCGGGGCACAACGGGCTGCTTGTCCCGAACGGTGACATCGACGAGTTCGCGGCCGCGTTGCGCGAGCTGATCGAGGACGGCGAAAAGCGGGCGCGAATGGGCGCAGCGGCGGCCGAGACGGCAAGCCGGCACGCCCTCGAAGTCGTGGGGCAACAGTGGGTCGAGCTCCTGCACGAGCTCGACGACGCGCGAGCTGTGGGGAAACGCGTCCGCGGCGACCACCAGCGGCCGGACAAGGTGACCGTGGACCGCGTCTAGCCGTTGTCAGGGCGACGGCGATGAGCCCGAACGACGGCGACCAGGTCGCGCTCGACTCGGTGGTGAAGAGCCGAGACGGGTTCTTCACGACGTTCTTCGTCAGCCCGTACTCGAAGCACGTGGCGCGGTTCGCGGCGCGGCGGCGCTGGACCCCCAACGCAGTCACAGCGGTGTCGTGCGCAGTCGGCATCGCAGCGGCGGCGTCATTCGCGGCGGGGACCCGCGCAGGACTGATCACAGGCGCGGTCCTCCTACAGGTTTCATTCACGCTCGACTGCGTCGACGGCCAGCTCGCGCGTTACACGCGGACGTTCTCCAACCTCGGCGCGTGGCTCGACTCCATCCTCGACCGCGGGAAGGAAGCGCTGGTGTACGCGGGTCTCGCCCTCGGCGCCAACCGTGGGTTCGACCAGGACGTCTGGCTCCTGGCCGCCGCTGCTCTCGTCGTGCAGACGGTGCGCCACATGGTCGATCTCTCGTACCTCGCCGCGGCACGAGACGTGCGAGCTCCCGCCGAGGAAGCAGACGGCGTCGCGGCCCGACGGAGTACAGGATCACGCCCCTCCCGCGCTAGAACGCGCGGCTCTGCCGCGACAAGCCGTGGCGCCGGAACACCGACCGTCCGGACGCGGACCGCGCTCGCCGGCAACTCCGGCGGCCCCACACGCCCCGAGAAGCAAGGGGGGCTCGGCCTCGCGACGCTCGTCCAAAGCGCGGTGACGGCAAACCGGACGCTTGAGCGCTACGCGGTGACGCGCTGGGCCAAGCGGATCCTCGTGCTCCCGATCGGCGAGCGCTTCGCGCTGATCTCCCTCACGGCAGCGATCGCAAATCCGCGGATGACGTTCCTCGTCCTCCTCGGGTGGGGTAGCGTCGCGACCGTGTATGCCCTCGCTGTTCGGATCACGCAAACGATCGCGAAATGACGGTCCTTCATGCCTACCGCGACGACGGGCCGCTCGCAACGTGGTTCGGGACGCTGATCGGGAGCGATCGCCTCTCGCGCCACCCGCTCGCGTGGCTCGTCCCGCCGCTGCTGCGCACGCTCGAGTACGGCTCCCTGATCGCGCTCACGGCGATCGTCGATCCCGACGCGATGCCTTTCTGCTTCGCCCTTCTCGCTGTCCTCGCATTCCACCACTACGACGTCGTCTACCGCACGAGGCACCAAGGCGCGCCGCCGCCGCCGTGGATTCGCGCGGTCGGTGGCGGCTGGGACGGCCGCCTCGTTGCGGCGTCGCTCCTCGCGGCGGTGGGCGCCCTCGGCACAGCGTTCCTCGTCGCAGCCGTCCTACTCGGGCTCGCGTACGCGGCCGAGAGCAGCCTGAGCTGGATCCGGCAAGACCGCAACGAGCAGCTGCCGGTGTACGAGGACGAGGACGAGGTCCTCGAATGATCGGCGTCGTCCTCGCCGCCGGCCCGGGCCTCCGGCTCCAGCCGCTCACCGCAACGCTCCCGAAGACACTCCTGCCGGTCAGCAAAGGCCGCACGATCCTCGAGCTCGCCCTGACGAACCTCCGGACGGTAGGAATCGAAGACGTCATCGTCGTCGCGGGCTTCGCCGCAGAGCGCGTCGCGGAGGTCGCCCCTGCGCTCGAGCGCCGCTGCGGTGTCCGGCTCGAACTCGTCTTCAACGACCGCGCCGAGCACTGGAACAATGCGTACTCGCTCTGGCTTGCCCGGAGCGCGTTCCGCGACACTGCGCTCGTCGTCAACGGCGACACCGTCCACCCCGCAAGCGTCGAGGAGAGGCTGCTCGCCGCGCGAGGCGAGATTGTGCTCGCGATCGACGATGCGAAGCCGCTCGGCGAGGAGGAGATGAAGGTCGTCGTGACGGAAGACGGAACCGTCCGGCGAATCAGTAAAGAGGTCGACGCGGTGACGGCGGACGGAGAGTACATCGGGGTCGCGCTCGTCGAGCCCGTGGCCGCGGCGCCGCTCGTCGACGCGCTCGAGACGACATGGCGGCGGGACCCCACGCTCTACTACGAAGACGGGTTCCAGGAGCTGATCGACCGGGGTGGATCCGTGCGCGTCGCCCCGATCGGCACCGTCTCCTGGGTCGAGGTCGACGACCATGCCGATCTCGCACGCGCACGGGAAATCCGATGCCCGTCCTAGCGCGAATGGTCGCATGCCCGCTCAGCGTCGACATCGGAACCGGCGCTGTCGCGACACTCCCCGCGCTCCTCGCAGATCGGCGGATCTCCTCGCAGGGCGACGTTGCCGTCGTCGTCGGCCCCGGCCAAGGCGAGCGGATCGTCGCCGCCGTAAGCCCGCCGCTCGCGCCAGCCGCCATCCATCCCGTCGAGGGTGGGACGCTCGAAGCGGCCCTCGAGCTGACGGGCTCGCTGCGGAGCGGGTCGTACGACGCCGTTGTCGGGATCGGAGGTGGCCGGACGCTCGACGTCGCGAAGTACGCGGCCAGCCTCGTGGGCCTCCCCATGGTCGCGGTCGCGACGAACCTCGCGCATGACGGGCTCTCGTCCCCCGTCGCGTCGCTCGAATTCGACGGACGCAAGGACTCGTACGGCGTGCAAATCCCGATCGCGGTCGTGGTCGACCTCGACTACGTTCGCACGTCCCCGGTCCAGCACGTGCGCTCCGGCATCGGAGACGTGCTGAGCAACCTCAGCGCGCTCGCGGACTGGGACCTCGCGAGCCGCGAGCGCGGCGAGCAACAGGACGGACTCGCCGCGGCCCTCGCGCGGGCCGGTGCCGAGTCGGTGCTCCACCGGACCGACGACGTCTCCTCGGGCGGCTTCCTGACCGCGCTCGCCGAGGCGCTCGTCCTGAGCGGCGTCGCGATGGCGATCGCCGGGAGCAGCCGCCCCTGCAGCGGCGCGTGCCATGAGATCTCACACGCGATCGACGCCCTGTACCCCGGCAAGGCGACGCACGGCGAGCAGGTCGCCGTCGGCGCACTCTTCGCGTCGTTCGTGCGCGGGGATGAGATCCTCGGCGCGCTCGATGCGTGCTTCCGCCGCCACGGCGTCCCGCGTCGCCCGCGAGACCTCGGTCTCTCGGAGGACGAATTCAGTGCGGCGGTCGCGCACGCGCCCTCGACGCGTCCCGACCGGTACACGATCCTCGAGCACTGCGCGATGCAAGAGGACGAGATCCGCCAACGGGTACATGACTTCGTCACCGTCTTCGATCGCTGAGCTTCGCGCTGCCACGCAGCCGGCGTCGCTCCTGCAGCGGCCGGGTGCCGAGCACTGGGCGGGACGGCTGTACATGCGCCGCCTCTCGCCGTACGTGACGCGCCTTCTGCTCGCTACGCCGCTGTCGGCGTCCGCCGTAACCGCACTCATGATCCCGGCGGGCCTCCTCGCCGCGCTCTCGCTCAGCCTCCCCGGCCTCGCGGCCGCAACCGGAGCCGTCCTGCTTGCGCAGTCGCAGCTTCTTCTCGACTGCTGCGACGGGGAGGTCGCACGCTGGCGGCGCAGGTTCTCGCTCACGGGCCCATACCTCGACCAGATCGCTCACTACGCGACCGAGGCTGCCCTCCCGGCGGCGCTCGGGATCCGCGCCGACGGCGGCTGGGACTCCATCGGCGGGTGGACGGCACTCGGGCTGCTGGTCTCGGCGCTCATCCTCCTCCTAAAGTCGGAGACGCACCTCGTCGAGATCGCGCGCGCACGCGCCGGGCGCCAGATTGCGGAGGAGCGAGGCGACGTCGACGCCCCCGGCGGAAGTCCGCTTCGAATGCGTGAGGGCGTCAGGCTCCTCCCATTCCTCCGCCCTTTTCAGGCGATCGAGGCGACACTTCTCGCACTCGCCGCGGCTCTCGCCGACGTGGTCGCGGGCGGCCTCGCAGGGAGCCGCGTCCTACTCCTCCTGCTCGTGGCCGGCGCGATCGTTGCCGTCCTCGGCCACCTGTTCTCGATCCTCGCTTCCGATCGGCTGAAGTGACATCGCAGCCGCGCTCAATGTCTCCCTGACGCGAAACGGCGCTCCGATGCAAGCCGTTAGTCTGGACGGCGTGACAGGCAGATCGAACCTGCGGAAACCGCCGCAGTGAGCGGTGTATCGGCAGCGCGCCCGCGGCGTGTCAGCAGAGACGAGTTCACGACGGAGCGGCATGTATACGAGCCGCACTCGATCGGGTTGCCGCCGATCGGGCCGTACGTGCGCGCGCTCCTCAAGCGGCGCGAATTTGCATTCGAGCTCGCGTGGACGAACCTGCGCAAGGAGCACTTCAACACGGTGCTCGGCCAGCTCTGGCTCCTCGTCAGCCCACTGCTCCTCGCGTTCGCGTACTTCGTCCTCGTCGAGATCATCCGGCAGACCTCGCGGGGGCCGGAGTTCCTCGCGCATCTCATGGCCGGCCTCTTCGCCTTCCACTTCGTAAGTCAATCCGTCCGCCAGGGCGCGCGGTCCGTAGTCGGCGGCGGTCGCCTCATTCTGAATACGGCCTTCCCCCGCGCGCTCCTTCCGCTCTCGTCGGTCATGAGCGGTTTCATGCGCTTTCTGCCGACGTTCGCCGTCTACGGCGCGGTCCACGGCAGCGCCGGGCTTCCGGTCGGCCTGCACCTCCTCTGGGCGATCCCGATCCTCGCGCTCCTGATCGTCTTCGCGGTGGGCGTGACCATGTTCGTCGCAGCCCTTCAGGTCTACTTCCGAGATCTCGAGAGCTTTCTGCCGTTTGCGACGCGCGTCTGGCTCTACGCGTCGCCCGTCCTCTACTACGCGAACGAGGTCCCGGACCGGCTGAAGCCGATCATCGCGGCGAACCCGCTGTATCCGATGCTCGGCTCGTGGAGCGACGTCGTGACGCGTGCCGAGGCGCCGAGCGCGGGTTTCCTCCTGGCGGGCCTCGCGTGGGCGATGGTGGCGTTCGCCGGCGGCTCGCTTTTCTTCATCTCCAGGGAGAGAGAGTTTGCTGTCCGCCTCTGACGACCGGGCGGTCGAGCTTCAGGATCGCGCCGCCACCGGGCTTGGTCCGGCGGAGGAACCCGCCATCAGCGTCGAGCACCTTTCGGTCACGTACCGGACGACGTACGACCGGAGGCCGACGCTGAAGCACAGGCTGATCCAGCTCGGCCGGGGCGGCCGAGCCGTTCGCGAGATATGCGCCTTGAACGACGTCTCGTTCGACGTGCCGCACGGGACCGTGCTCGGTGTGATCGGCGTGAACGGAGCGGGAAAGTCCACGCTCATGCGGACGGTCGCCGGAATTCTTCCCCCCACCGAAGGACGCGTCGTCGTGAACGGCCGCGTCAGCACGCTTCTCTCGCTCGGCGTCGGGTTTAACGGCAACCTGTCGGGCCGCGAGAACGTCATCCTCGGCGGGCTCGCGGCCGGCCTCACGCGCGAGCAACTCGAGGCGAAGTACGACGAGATCGCGGAGTTCGCGGAGCTCGACGACTTCATGGACCTGCCGATGAGGACCTATTCCTCCGGGATGTACGGCCGCCTCGCGTTTTCGGTCGCCATGAACATGGAACCCGACATCCTGCTCATCGACGAGGCGCTCGCCGCGGGCGACGCGCGCTTCAAGCGGAAGTCGTTCGAGAAGATGCGCGACCTCTGCTCGCGCGCGCACACGATCGTGATCGTGAGCCATGCGCTGCGAAGTATTCGACAGCTGTGTGAAGAGGTCATCTGGATGCACAAGGGTGAGCTCGTGATGCGCGACGATGCCGACACCGTGATCAAGGCGTACACGCGCTTCCTGGACGTCGGCGAGAACGAGATCGCCCTCGAGGACGTCTGAGGAGCGGGCCGAGCGCCGCGCCGCTACGGCGCGGCCGCCTCGACCTCGTATTCGGCCGTCGGCCGTCGTTCCATCATCGCGACCGCCGCCTCGCGGACGCTTCCGCCCGCCAGAAGCTCACAGACCGCGTCGGTGATCGGAAGCTCGATTCCCAGGCGGCGACCGAAGTCCCGAAGGACGGGGGCCGTCGAAAGTCCTTCGACTGCCGTCGCGATCTCACGCTCCGCCTCGCCCGGCGAGTACCCGCAGGCGATGAGCTCGCCGGCGCGGCGGTTCCGGCTCCAGTGGCTCCAGCACGTCACGATCAGGTCCCCCATCCCTGCGAGCCCTGCGAACGTCTCGGTGCGCGCCCCGGCCGCCGCGCCGAGGCGCGACATCTCGGCGAGGCCGCGCGTCATGACCGCCGCCTTCGCGTTCGCGCCGATCCCGATGCCGTCGGCCACCCCCGCAGCGAGCGCGATCACATTCTTCGCCGCGCCGCAGAGCTCGACGCCGACGAGATCGGTGTTCACGTAGACGCGAAATCGAGGCGACATGACCGCCTCCTGCATCCGCACCGCGAGCTCCTCGTCCTCGCTCGCGATGACGGCCGCGGCCGGCAGGCGCTCGGCGATCTCCTCAGCGTGATTTGGCCCGGACAAAACCGCAACCGGCCGCGGCCCCACGACTTTTGAGAGCCGGTCGCCGGACGCGGGGTCGAGGCCCTTGACAAGGCTGAGGACCGGCATCGCGTCGGGAACCTTCGTCACCACTTCGCGGAAGGCGCGGCTCGGGACTGCGACCACGACCAGCTCTGCGTCGGCGACGGGCGCGTCCGCGTAGACACACGCGGACACCTGCGCGAGGTCGACCTGCCGCAGGTAGCGTGGATTCCGCCCCGTCTCGGCGATCTCCCGTGCCTGGTCGCGGTCACGTCCGACGAGCGTCACGATGTGGCCGTTCTCTGCGAGGAGCGCCGCGAACGTCGAACCCCACGACCCCGCTCCGAGGACGACGATTTGCATCGCGGTCACGAGCTCGCGCTATCGCGGATCTACGCGCCGATGGACGGTCTCTGCGGCGCCCGCGCGCGCGCGCTCGGGGCGGCCGTCGAGACGGCTCAACCAGGCCTCGTTCGCACGGGCGAGGTCGGTCTGCGAGTCGACCTCGACCGCGAAGAAGCGCGAGATGTCGATCGGCCGGACGCGAAGCCCGTCTGCGGCGATCGCCGTCTCGATACCGCGTTCGAAATAGTCCTCATCCCCGCACTGCTCGAGGTGGCGGATCAGAAGCTGCTTGTCCGCCGCCGCGACGTAGTTGATGCCGACCGCCTCGCCCAGCGGCGCGACGACGCTCTTCGAAAGCTGGCACACGAAGCCATGATCGTCGACGGTGTACTTGATCTCCTCCTCGCCGACGGCGGAGGTGTTGACGCAGACAAAGGTCGTGTCCGAGTTGACGTACGGCCAGACGCCGTCAAGGAGCGCCGCGTCGAACACGACGTCGCCGTTCATCCAGAGCACGCCGCCCTCGTTGGACAGGCGCAGCGCCTTCAGCAGGCTCTTGCTCGTGTTCGTCTGGTCGTAGTTCTCGTTGTACGCGTAGAGAACGTCCGGGAACGCCTCCATCACGAGATCCATCTTGAAGCCGACGACCACCACGATGCTCGTGGAGTCGCCGAACACGGCACGGACGTTCTCGATCTGGTGCTCGATGATGCTCGTCCCGCCCGCAAACGGAGTGAGAGGCTTCGGGAAGGGACGCCCGAGCCGCGTGCCGAGGCCAGCCGCAAGGATCGTGACCTGCGGCGGGCTCACGCGCGATCTCCGACGGCGGCTTCCGCCATGACGCCGGCGCTCGTGACCGCGTCGGTCAACGCGGAGACGGCTGCGGCACGCCGCCGTAGCAGCGCGTCCCGCTCCTCGGCGACGCGCCCGACGGCGTCGAGGAAGAGGCGCGTGCTGTCGCCGACGGAGACATCCCCGAAGTAGAAGCGGCGGAGCCGCTCGCGCGCCTGACGGTGCTCGTCGTGCTCGAGTCGGCCCGCGAGCGTCTCGGCGAGTGTGCCGATCGTCTCGGCGTCGACGATGTCCGCCGCGCCGCTCACGGACGCGTCCGTCATGAGGCGGTCGCGGTCGTTCCGTCGGTCGGTGACGAAGAGAGGCTTCTCGGTCACGAGATAGAGAAAGTCGAGCCCGACCGAAGACACGTCGGTGATCATCGCGTCGGCGGCCGTGATCAGGTCCAGGATGTCCCCTTCGAGGACGATCTGGTGGCCCGCAGACGGGTCGCGACGCGCGGCCTCGTCGATCAGCCGGCAGATCCCCTTGTGCGCGACCCGCATCTCCTGCGCGGTCGAGGTCGGAACGCGCGGGTGCGGCTTGTAGACGAGGCGCGCGTTCGGGAGGGAGAGGACGGCCGCCGTAATCCGCTCGCCGAAGAAGTCAACAGAGGTGTAGTTATTCGACGCGCTCTCGCCTTCCCAGGTTGGCGCGTAGAGAATCGTCCGCCGCGCGCGAGGCTCTGTCGCCGGACGCTCGACGAAGTCGAGTTGCGGACGCCCGATCGGAACCAGCTTCCGCTCGTCGAAGCCGATGAGCGCTGCGCGGTGACGACGAACGGCCGCCTCGCCGGCGACGAACACGTAGTCGTACGCCTTCGCCTGGTTCGAGACCATCGAGATCTTGTCGCTCTCGCCGTGCGACACGTGGACGTGGAGCATGGTTTGGTGCGAGAGCGATTGGAAGTTCCGCACGCCGTTGTTGACGTAGAGCGCGACGCGATAGTCGTTCTCCGCGTACAGCGCAGTCAACTGCCCGAACTCGGGGACGAGCACGCGCCGCAGCGGCGTCTCGCCGTCGAGAGCATGGTAGGTCGCAGCGTGCCGCAGGACGATGAGGACGCGGCGCCGCTCGTTCAAACGCTCGAGAACCGGCAGCCACTGCCTCAGCTGGTAGAGCCGGCCCGGCGAATCGCCGAAGTAGGCAACGACGTCGGCGGGAACCTGCTCGCCGCGCTCGAATCCGAGTGTGATGGTCGGATCGCCGAGAAGCCGCCGGCTCAGGAAGAGCCCTGTCGTTGCGAGCACGCGCCAGAGCGACAACCGGACACGACGCTGGTAAGGAGAGGATGATCTGGACGCGATCGCCATCTGCTTTGGGCACGGAGGATAACGATCGCCCCCCCGGCGGAAAGTCGTACGAACGAGCCTAGGCCGACGGCGCGGGAACGACCCGGATGACGCGTGGAATCACGATCGTCCGCCCCTGCTCGTGGAGCTCGATCCGGAGCCGGTAATCCTCTTCGGGGACCACGTGCCCCTCGTCATCGCGCCCGTTCCACCTGAAGCGGACGATTCCGGGCGGCCGGTCGACGCCGCGCGCGAGCACCCGGACCTCCTCCCCGTCGCTGTCGACGATGTCCGCGTCCAGGACCTCCCGCTCTCGAAGCATCACGACGAGCCACGCCCGTCTCGACGGGCACCGACACAGCGGCGCCACCTCCCGGTCGAAGCGACTGATCGTGATCGGGGATCCTTCGAGCTTGAGCGCCTCCGTGATCGCGAACGCCGCGGTCGCGCCGCCGAGAAGCACCAGGACGAGCGCCGTCAGAGCGGCGCGCCGGGCGCCGCCGCGATCGTAGGGCGGCCGGAGCGCGCGCGGAAGCATAGGGCTCACCCTAAAGCCCGGAACCACGCGTGTGAGGTTGATGCCCGCGCGGAGGAGGACGCCCCCTAGCCCGAGCCGGGATCCCGCGCTCGGGCAACCTCGCCGTCCAGTGGCTCCCGATCAGGACACCAGGGATGGAGCTGAGGGCCCGACGACCAGCACGAGGACGGGTCTCATGAGACTCCGGCCACCCATCCCCCGTGCCGCGGCGAGCAGGCCGATCAGGAGCCCCGTTAGCGCGGACTCCCAGATCATCGGTGCCGGGGAGGCATGCTCGTGCTATTCGCGATACGCCTCGATCAGGAGCTCGGCTATTTCTGGCCGTGTGAACTCCCGCGGCGGAAGCTCCCCGCGCGAAAGCAGGTCGCGCACCTTGGTGCCGGACAGGAAGACGTGATCGTCGCCGCCGTGTGGGCACGTCTTCGCCGTCGCCATCTGGCCGCAGACGCGGCACCAGAACGCGTGCTCAAAGAACATCGGCTCGATGTCGAGCTCGTGCGGCTCGAACTCGTCGAAGATGAGCTGCGCGTCGTAGCTTCCGTAGTAGTCGCCCACCCCCGCATGGTCGCGGCCCACGATGAAGTGCGAGCAGCCATAGTTCTTGCGGCAGAGCGCATGCCAGATCGCCTCGCGGGGCCCGGCGTAGCGCATCGCGGCGGGGAACGCGGAGACGACGACGCGGTCGCGCGGGTAGTACCCGGCCAGAAGCGCGCGGTACGCCTCGACGCGGACGGCGGCGGGGACGTCGTCGGACTTCGTCTCGCCGACGAGCGGGTGGATCAAGAGGCCGTCGACCGTCTCGAGCGCGCATTTGGTCAGGTATTCGTGCGCACGGTGGATCGGGTTCCGCGTCTGGAAGCCGACCACGCGCTTCCAGCCACGCTCGGCGAAGCGCGCGCGCGTGTCGCGAGGATCCTTGTGGAGCTCGGCGAAGGGCGGCTCCTGACGAGCGAAGACGGTGACGGTCCCGCCGAGGTAGAGGTCGTGCTGCCCGTACAGGCGCGCGACGCCTGGATGTGCGTCGTCAGTCGTGCGGAAGCAGCGCTCCGCCTCGCGCTCCTTGTCGTAAGCGTAGACCTCATCGACGTCGAGGACGGCGAGCAGAGCGCCGTTTTCGTCCGCGAGCGCGAGCCGATCGCCCGTGGGCGCCTCGGCGGCGGCGAGGCAGACGGGAAGCGCCCACGGCAGGCCGTTTGCGAGGCGCATCTCTTCGACGACGCGCTCGTAGTCGGCGTGGCCCATGAACCCCGTCAGCGGCGAGAGGGCGCCGGACGCGAGCATGTCGAGGTCCGCGAGCTCGCGCGGCGTCAGGCGAACCGACTCGAGCGCGTCCGCGCTCGGCGGGCGCTCTCCGGTCCGCTCTACGAGCTCACCGCCGTGGGGCGCGATCAGCTGGGCCTCGGTCGCGAGGCTCACCGCCTCGCCCTGTGCACGCGACGAACGCGTGACGGCTTCGTTTCGTTCTTATTGCATCCCGCGCGCAACACGCGAGCACGCCCACGATGCGATCGATCGTTTCGTGCCCGAAGGGCACAGGAACTGGGGGTCGATGAGGAGTCTCCCCTCATAGGTGAGGCGGTCGGGTGCACCTTGATTCGCCGCTGCAAAAGGAGTCGACGACTCACGCGCGCACCCCGGGCTCGACGAGACCGAGCTCCGCGAGTTTCGAGACAACCCGTTGCGCGCTCGCCTCGGGGCCCTCCTCCTCCGTCCGCAGGACGACCTCGGGGTCGACGGGTGCCTCGTAGGGATCCGAGACGCCCGTGAACTCGGCGATCTCGCCGGCGAACGCCTTTGCGTACAGCCCCTTCACGTCACGATCGGCGCACGCGTCGACCGAAGCGTCGACAAAGACCTCCACGAACGGCCCGAACTCCTCGACCATCGCGCGGGCTTTCCGCCGGGTCTCCTCGTACGGCGAGATCGCGGAGACGAGCACTGCGGCGCCGTGCCGCGTCAGCCGCGCCGCAACCCACCCGATGCGCTCGATGTTCGTGTCGCGGTCTTCCTTCGAGAAGCCGAGCCCCTTCGAGAGGTGCGTCCGGACGACGTCGCCGTCCAGGTACTCGACGACCAGGCCGCGCTCCTCGAGCTCAGGCCCGACGATGTTTGCGATCGTCGACTTCCCCGAGCCCGAGAGCCCGGTGAACCAGACGGTGAACCCACTCATCCGTCGACCTCGGTTTCGCCGCGCGCCGCGATCCCCTTCACCGAGCAGAAACCACGTCCGGCGTGCCCGAGCGCTCGACCATGAGTGCGTTTTCTATCAGTCGCGTCCGAACGCCTACCGCATGAACTCGCCTCGTGTCATTCGTCCGGACCCCCCGCGCTGAACGGCGGTCGGAGCCGGCCACACCCGGTCGCGCGCGGATCAGCGCGTGGCCGACCCGCGCCGCACCCGCCCGTCTTCCGCGCCCTCGACGTGGACGTCCGGAATCCATCCGAGCCACGACGGTAGGTACCAGTTCCACCGCCCGAGGAGCTTCATCGCCGCCGGAACGAGCACGGAGCGGATGAGGGTGGCGTCGATAAGGAGCGCCACGGCGACCCCGAACCCCATCTGCTGGAACATCACGAGGTCGCCCCGCGCGAAACCCGCGAACACGGCGATGATGATGAGCGCAGCCCCGGTGATCAGCCGCGCGGTCGAGCCCACGCCGAACTCGACCGCGTGCTCGTTGTCCCCGCTTCGGACGAAGCGCTCCCGGATGCGGCTGAGCAGAAAGACCTGGTAGTCCATGGAGAGGCCGAAGAGCACGGCGAAGAGGAAGAGCGGGACCCACGCCTCGACGACGTCGACCTGCGAGAAGCCGAAGATCTCGTTCCCGTACCCCTTCACGAAGACGAGCACGAGGAGCCCGTAAGCAGCGCCGACCGAGAGGAGGTTCATCACGATCGCCTTCAGCGGCACGACGACGGAGCGGAACGCGACCGTCAGCAGGATGAAGCTGAGGCCGAGCACGACCGCGAACACAGGAAGCAGCCAGAAGTCCATCACGTCGTGGTAACCGAGCTCGACCGCCGTTTCCCCGGTCACGAGGACCGTCGCGGGAACACCGGTGAACGCCTGCGGGATTAGGTCGGCGCGGAGGTCGCGAACCGCCTGCACCGCCTCTTTCGAGAAGGGGTCGCCGGCGATCGGAACGGTCAGGAGCGTCGTATTCCCGGCGGCGTTCACTTCCCGCATCGGCTCGCCAAAGAGCTCCTTCCGCGCGAGGAGGGCCTCGAGGCGCTCGACCCCGCCACCGACCGCGGGCGACTCCACATCTCCGTCGACGACGATCTCCACGGGGTCGGTCGTCTGGCCCGGAAACTCCTCGTTCAGGAGGAGGAAACCCTGCTTGGACTCGAACCGGTCCGGAAACGGCGTGATGCCGGCCGAGCCCGTCTCGAGGGCGAGCACCGGCGACGCCGCCGCGAGCAGGATGCCGACCCCGAGCACGAGGCTGACGACGGGTCGCCGCATGACGCCGCGGACGACCCGACCCCAGAAGCGGCTCTCGGCCGCTGCCTCGTTCCCCGCGCCACGGCCGAAGAACGGGATCCGGAGCGCATTGACGCGGTCTCCGAGCAGGCTCAGCACCGCCGGAAGCAAGGTCAGCGCTGCGAGGACGGACACGATGCCGACGAGAATCGCTCCGGCCGCGAGGCTGCGCATGATCGTGTTCTGGACGAGCAGGAGGCCGAACATCGCAAGGACGAACGCTATGCCGCTAAAGAGGACCGCGCGGCTCGCCGTCGACCCGGCGACGGCGATGGCGTCCCGCTTCTCCCTCCCTTCGCCGCGTTCCTCGCGGTACCGCGACAGGATAAAGAGCGAGTAGTCGATCCCGA
>JALZEM010000223.1 GCA_030862005.1 Actinomycetota bacterium
TACGGGGAGGAGAAGGTCGAGCTTCTCGATCGGCTCGGACACGCCTCCTCGAAGGCGGAGGAGGGCCCTCTCGAACCCGATGAGCGTCCCGGATGGGAGCAGCTTCCGAGCCACGCGCCCGCGTCGCGCCCGCTGCCGCGACGATGAAGTTCGAGGGCAAGTCCGTCCTCGTGACGGGCGGCTCGCGGGGCATTGGGAAGGGGATTGCGCTCCGGTTCGCCGAGCTCGGCGCAGCGCGCGTGGCCGTCAGCTACCTGCGAAATGACCGCGCGGCGGAGGAGACCGCCGAGGAGCTCCGGGAGCGCGGCGCCGAGCCGAAGCTTCTGCGCGGAAACCTCGGCGATCCGGCGAAGGCGGCGGCGCTGGTCGAAGAGGCCGGGTCGCTCGACGTCCTCGTCTCGAACGCCGCTTCAGGCGTCATCCGACCGTTCGACGAGTTGACCGAAAAGCACTGGGACTGGACGCTGAACGCGAACGCGCGCGCGCTCCTCACGCTCGCCCGGAAAGCGGCGCCGAGCATGGCTCCAGGCAGCTCGATCATCGCCATCTCGAGCATGGGCGGCGCACGCGTCCTCGAGAACTACACGCTCGTCGGCGTGTCGAAGGCGGCGCTCGAGTCGCTCGTCCGCTACCTTGCGGTCGAGCTCGCGCCGCACGACATCCGCGTGAACGCCGTCTCCGCGGGCTTGGTCGAGACAGGTGCACTCGAGTACTTCCCGAACCGTGAAGAGATGCTTGCCTACTACCGCGACCGCACGCCGGCAGGCCGCCTCGTCGAGCCGCCAGACGTCGCCGATGCCGTCTGCTTCCTCGCCTCGCCGGAGGCCGCGATGATCCGGGGCCAGGCGATCGTCGTCGACGGGGGCTACTCGGTCCTCGCCTGATCATGGACGATCGTTTCGCCCACGATGCGTTCTTCATCGACCAGTTGATCCGGCCGCTCGCGAACCTCTACCGGATCTCGACGCTCGGAGCCGACGGCGCGAGTCCCGGCACGCCGCTCGCGTTCGTGCGCCAAAAGCGCCTCGCGATCAAGGAGGACATCCGGTTCTTCGCCGATGAGGACGAGCGCGACGAGCTCTTCCGCCTCAAGGCGCGGGGCCTGATGGAGTTCCGCGGCCGCTACGACGTCTTCGGGCACGACGGCACGCGCCTCGGCGTCCTCGAGAAGGTGTTCGGGAAGTCGCTTCTCCGCTCGACGTGGCGCGTCCTCGATCCCGAGGAGCAGGAGATCGCCTGGGCGCACGAACGGAGCGTCCCGGTCGCGCTCCTCCGGCGTGTGATCGACGCCGTCCCCTACGGAGACTTCATCCCGATCGTCTTCCACTTCACCGTTCACATGGACGGCCGCGAGGTCGGCGACCTTCGGCGTCCGATCGGTCTGCGCGACCGGTACATCCTCAAGCTCTCGGGCGATTCCGAGCGGAAGATCGACCGGCGGGTCGCGGTCGCGCTCGCGATCGCGCTCGACGCGCTCCAGTCGCGCTAGTAGGACCACGCGGGTCGTCGGTGGGCCGTTCCCTATTGAAGTCCGGTGACGGGGGTGACACCCTCCAGTTGCTGATGCGGTTACGGCGTCCCTCGCCAGCCCTCGTCGTCGCGACCATGGTTCCGCGGCCGCGGTGACGGTCGCAACTCCAGATCTCGCTGAGCGGTTCGAGGCCGAGGGATACGTCGTCGTCGACTCCCGGATCGACGCCGTGGTCGTCGACGGCGCCGTCGCGGACGTCGAGCGGATGTTCGCCGAGCTGCCACCGGCCCAGCGACGGGTTCAGGATGCGTGGAAGGCGAGCGAGAACGTCAGACGAATCGCGCTGCAGCCGTCACTCCTCGAGATCCTGGCGGCGCTGTATGGCAGGACGCCGCGCGCGTTCCAGACCTTGAACTTCCGCGTCGGCAGCGAGCAGCGGCCGCATGCGGACGCGATCCATTTCGACTCCGTCCCGTCCGGGTACATGTGCGGCGTCTGGGTAGCCCTTGAGGACATCGACATGGACAACGGGCCGCTCGTGTACTACCCCGGCAGCCACAAGCTTCCGCAGATCTCCTTTTCCGACCTCGACCTGCCGCCCTACAAACGCTACTACCCGAAGTACGAGGAGGCGGTGGAAAGGCTGGTCGAGGAGCGAGTCGGAGAGGTGCTGGAAGGCGTCGCGCTCGAGCCGCGCTATGCGACCCTGCGGCGAGGTGAGGCTCTGATCTGGTCGGCGAATCTGATTCACGGCGGCGCGCCGCAGCGCGATCCCCGGCGCACCCGCCATACCCAGGTCACGCACTACTTCTTCGAAGGGTTTCGCTACCGCACGCCGATGAGGAGCGGCCGCTTCTTCACGTACTGGCGCTACCCGGAGTGGGTGCGGCCCGACGGGCCGCGACGAGACAACGTTCGGAACGCGCGGACGCACCTCAATTCGCTGAAGTGGCTCGTCTTCGCAACTGGCGCGAAGTTCGCCCATCGCCGCAGCAACTAGAGGTAGTAGGAGGATTTGACGAAAGACGACGTGTGCCTAGCCGTGCCGCCCTCTCTACGATCGGGTGGCTCGTGACGCCTGGAGACCGCTACATCCTCAAGCTCGCGGGCGTTCGGAGCGGAAGATCGACCGCCCGTAGCCGTCGCGCTCCCGTTCGCGCTCGACGCGCTCCAGTCCCGATAGCCGCACCCGCGGCGCTCG
>JALZEM010000229.1 GCA_030862005.1 Actinomycetota bacterium
TGGACGTACGCCTCCGTCTCCTCGTCCTGCGCGACCGCCTCGCTCACCTGGCGCTCATACGCCTCGGACGCCTCCTCGAGCTCGGTCAGGGCGACGCGGGTCCCGAGAAGCGCCGTTAGCCGAGTGCAGAGCGCGAGCGCCGCCTTCGGGCTCGTCGCGAGGGAGGCGTAGTGCGGTACAGCAGCCCACAGGCTTGCGGACGGAATGGACGCTCGCCGACACGAGTCGTGCACGATCCCGACGATTCCCGTAGGGCCTTCGTAGCGCGAGCCGGAGAGCCCCAGCTCCTCCACGAGCTTCGTATCGGTGGCCGAACCGGTAACAGGCGCCGCGCGCGTGTGGGGGACGTCGGCGAGGAGCGCCCCCAACGTCACGACGAGCTCCACGTCGAGGTCTCCCACGAGCGACACAATCTCGCCTGCGAACGTTCGCCAGCGCAGGTTCGGCTCGATCCCGAGGAGGAGGACGACATCACGATCCGCCTCCGGAAGCTCCGCGTGGTAGAAGACGTTCTCGGGCCAATCGATCCGCCTCGTGTAGCCCTCCTCGAGCGCGACGTGCGGGCGGGTCGCCTGGAAGTCGTAGAACTCTTCGGGATCGACGTCGGCGAAGCGCCGCGCGTTCCAGTTCCGCGCAAGATAGCTTGCGGCGAGCGACGCGCCCTGCGCGCCGTCGTTCCAGCCGCGGAACGCGGCGACGAGCACAGGACGGCGCAGGCTCGGGCGCCGCTCGATCCGGAGATGCATGGCCATGGCCGGAGTTTACGGCAGCCCACCGGGCCGACCCTGCGAACGCTCGAGACTTACTCGCGCGCAAGTAATTGGGACCCGCCTCCCTCCCCGCTTGGACGGGATTCTAAGACTCCGAAACGCGCGCGTGTCGCATCGGATGTGCCGGATCCGTCGCCGACGCGGAATGAAGGAGCATCGCGAGCGCGACCACGCCTGCCCAGACGGCGGTCGCAAGCGCGACGTGGATGAGCACGAGCCACCAGGGCAGCTGATTTCGCCATTGCACCTCGCCGATGACCATCTGCACGACGACGAGCACGAGCACGCCGCCGGCAATCGCGCGCTCGAGCCCCGCTCGCCCGTGCGCGCGAAACACGAGCGCGACGAGGACGAGGAGGCCGATGCCGAACACGGCCGTCACCCGAACGTGGACGTAGACGGCGTCCAGGAGATTTCCAAGCCGCTCGATGTCGGCACCACCCGAATGGGGACCGGCCGCCGTCACGAAGGCACCCGAGACGACGAGCACGAGCGCGAGTGGGACGAGCGCCAGCGCGAGCCGACCGACCCACGGCGAGAAGGGCGCCGGCGGCCGATCGCGCGCGAACCGGTCGGCGCCGAGCGCGACGACGACCGCGAGGGCAACGGCGACGAGCGCGAGGAGGAAGTGGCTCATGACGGCGAGCGGATGGAGTTCGAGAATGACTGTGATCCCGCCGAGCGGAACCTGAGCAACGATCGTGGCCGCGACCACCGCCGACGTCCGGACGACCCACCGGGGAAGTCCCTTCACGCGTCGCGCGGCGAGCGCCGCCAGCGTCGTGCATCCCATCGCGAAGAGCGCGACGACGCGGTTCCCGAACTCGATGAGCGCATGGAACTCCTTCTCCGGGAACGGCGTCTCGCCGCAGCGCGGCCAGTTCTCGCACCCGAGGCCCGACGCGGTCAGCCGCACGACGGCGCCCGTAACGACGACGACGAAGAGCGACCCGAGGGCGACGAATGCGAAGCGGCGGAACGCCGCTGGGGAGACGGCGCGGCGGCGGTGCGCACGGTGAAGCGTCGTCGCAGCGCGCGACCCGAGCATGAGTCGCGTCTATACGACCGCGACGCCGCGGCCTTCTTCGACGCGCCCGATGCGTGCGAGGAAGAGATTACGGCCGCGAAACTCGGCCTCGACCACGGCGGCCTTTTCAGCCGGAAGCGTGACGAGGAGGCCGCCGGCCGTCTGTGGATCGAAGCCGAGCAGCGCGTCCGCGTCCGGGAGGCCGTCGAGCTCGAGCACCGCCGCCGTGAAGTCACGATTGCGCGGATCTCCTCCCGTCCTGAGCCCCAGCGCGGCGACCTCGGCCGCACCGTCCATCGCAGGAAGACGGCGGCCGTCCAGGAGGATCCGGACGCCGCTCCGATCCGCGACCTCATGGACGTGGCCGAAGAGGCCGAATCCCGTCACGTCCGTGACGGCGCTCGGCTCGAACGGTCGCAGCGCGTCGGCGGACCGATCGTTCAGCTGGGTCATCCAGCGGGTCGCCGCCGCAATTGCCTCCTCCGCGAGCACACCCTTCCGCGCGCCCGTCAACACGAGCCCCGTCCCGAGCGGCTTCGTCAGGAAGACGGCGTCACCGGGGCGGGCGCCGTCGTTCCGCCAAACAGCGGCGGGATGTACGGTCCCGGCGACCGCGAGCCCGTACTTCGGCTCGTCGTCCCGGATCGTGTGGCCCCCGGCGAGGATCCCGCCGGCCTCCGCCACCTTCGCCGCGGCCGCGTCGAGAATCGCGCGCACCGTCTCGACCGGCATCTCCTCGGGGAACGCAGCGACGGAGAGCGCAAGGAGCGGTCGCCCGCCCATCGCGAAGACGTCGTTGAGCGCGTTCGTCGCGGCGATGGCGCCGTACAGGCCCGGATCGTCGAGCATCGGCGGGAAAAAATCGATCGTGAAGATCAGCGCGCGCTCGTCGTCGAGCCGGTAGACGGCAGCGTCGTCCGCGGGCGCAAGGCCGACGAGCAGATCCTCCGCGGCGGCCGGCGCGAAGCCCGCCAGGAGCTCCGAAAGGCGCGCGGCGGAATACTTTGCGGCACAGCCTCCGCCGGCCTCGAGGCCGGAGAGCTGCGCTGTAGTCTCCATGGGATGGAGGCTACCACCCGCCCTGACACGGGATTCGGAGCGCAGAGCATGACTGCGCCGCTCCGGCGCGTGCTCGTACGCGCGCCGCGCGCCGAGGCGTGTGTCGCGTGGCGCGCGTACGGCTGGCATCGGGAGCCGGACTCGATCGGCCTCTGCGCCGAGCATGAGGCCTTTCGCGCCGAGCTCGAGCGCGCAGGCGCCGACGTCGTCCTCGCCGAGACGCCCCTCGGAGCCGTTCCTGACTCGATCTACGTCTACGACCCCGCGCTCGTCAGCGATCGGGGCGCGATCCTCCTCCGCCCGGGCAAGAAGGGGAGGCGCGCCGAGGTCGAGGCGATGGCGGCAGACCTGGTCGAAGCCGGTGTTCCGATTGCGGCGCGGCTCGAGGCGCCGGCGCTCGCGGAGGGCGGCGACACGCTCTGGCTCGACGACCGGACACTCCTCGTCGGTCGCGGGTATCGGACGAACGACGGCGGGGTAACGGCGCTCGCAGAGGCACTCCCGGACGTAGACGTTGTTCCGTTCGACCTCCCGCACCTCCGCGGGCCGGAAGAGGTCCTCCACCTCATGTCGCTCATCTCGCCGCTCGACTCCGACCTTGCAGTCGTCTATCTCCCACTCCTGCCCGTCCGCCTCGTCGAGCTCCTTGCGCAGCGGGGCGTCGAGCTCGTCGAGGTCCCGGACGAGGAGTTCTGGACGATGGGCGCGAACGTCCTTGCGCTCGCTCCGCGCGTCGCGCTCGCGCTCGACGGGAATCCGGTCACGCGCGCGCGGATGGAGGCCGCCGGCGTCGACGTCCGCGTCTACAGGGGCGACGAGCTCTCGCTGAACGGCGACGGCGGCCCCACGTGCCTGACGCGGCCCCTCCTTCGCGGCGCGTAGAGGTGGGCGACGGTCCGAACGGACCCGATCGTTAGCGCAAGAGGAAACCCGTGCCTAGTGGGTCGTCCTCGCGCAGGACGAAGGCGTGCTCCCCTGTCGGGTGCGCGCTTCCTTCGACTTCGGTGACGACGGCCGGCCTGCCGGCAACAGTGGTCTCGCCGACGACGCGCGCTGCGAACTCGGTGCCGACCACGCTCTGGTGAAGAAGAACGTCCCCGCGCGGAAGCTCCCCCGAGGCGTCGAGCAGCGCGAGACGGGCCGACGTTCCGCTTCCGCACGGAGATCGGTCGACCTCG
>JALZEM010000234.1 GCA_030862005.1 Actinomycetota bacterium
GTGCTGGTCGAGGTGATCGCGTCGAACATCGGCGGAACCGCGACGCTGATCGGCGACCCGCCGAACATCATGATCGGGACCCACGTCGCCGAGCTCACGTTCGTCGATTTCGTCGTGAACCTCGCGCCGGTGTCGCTCTTCACGCTGGTGGTCGTGACGGCGTGCCTCTACGTCGCCTTCCGTAAGCGCCTCGCCATCGCGCCTGAGCGGGCGGCCGAGATCGACCGGCTCGACGCCGCCCGCGACATCCGTGAGAGCCGGTACGTGAAGCGGTCGATCGCAGTGCTCGTCGGGACGATCGTGGCCTTCTTTCTTCACTCGCTGCTCCATCTGGAGCCGGCGGTGGTCGCTCTTGGCGGCGCGACGATCCTTCTGCTGGTTGGCGCGGACGACGTCGAAGAGGCGTTGGAGCGGATCGAATGGTCGACGCTCTTCTTCTTCATGGGTTTGTTCGTCATGGTCGGTGCTCTCGAGGAGCGTGGCCTCGTCGCCGACGTGGCCGGCGCGCTCGCGACTGCGACGGGCGGCGACGGCATGACCGAGGGGCTTGCGATCCTTTGGGGCGCGGCGGCGGGATCAGCGCTCGTCGACAACATTCCCTTCACCGCTGCGATGATCCCGGTCGTCGACGAGCTTGGGGCCGACGATCCGACCTTCAGCGACGCGAACTGGTGGGCGCTTTCACTCGGCGCCTGCTTCGGAGGGAATGCGACGCTGATCGCCGCAGCGGCGAATGTCGCAGCGGCCGGTGCTGCCGAGCGAAGCGGGCATCCGATCTCGTTCGGGCGCTTCCTTGCCGTCGGCCTTCCCGTCACACTTCTCTCGCTCGTGGTCGCTACCGTCTACCTGCTCCTCTTCCAGCTCTGAGCGCTGTGCGGACGCTCGCGAACATCGAACTGGTGAACGCCTCGGTGCCTCGCGCGGCGACGTTTCTCGAAGCGTCCCGTGTGCTCACCGGCCATCCGACCCCGTTGATCGCCGTGCTCGATGAGCGCAGCGGCGTCGCGGGGCTCTTCGGGGGCGAGCAAATGCTGCGTGGCCTGTTCCCGAAGTACCTCGAGGATCTTCATCACACCGCGTTCGCCACCGAGGACATCGCTCTGCTCCTCGAGCGCGCCGACCCGGTCCTCGACGATCCCGTAGAACGCCATATGGAGAAAGCGATCATGGTGGTCGAAGCCGAGTCGAGTGCGATGCACGTCGCCGAGCGATTCCTCCATTCGGATCTCCCGGCCCTTCCGGTCGTCGCACGCGGGGAGTTCAGGGGGATGTTGGTTCGGTCAGATTTCTGCCGCGCGATGCTGGAGAGGTCGGAGGCGCTGCGATCGGGCTGAGGGCGTGCCGCCGAGGTGCGGTGTGGGAAGAGCCGCGCGCCGCGGGACGTTAAGAAAGCTAGTGGGCGGAATCCTCGTTCTCATGTTCATCCTGCTCATCGGTCCGCTTTCGCTCCTCTACGGCGTCGATTCGCGCGTCTACGAAGAGCGACCACGCGGCTGGTGGCCGGCTGCGCCGCGCCGCTGAGCGCTTAGGCGGAGCGGCGTCGACGCACCTGCGGGCCCTGATGCCCGAGGGCGGCGTATGCGAGCGCTTGGAGCGACTCGTTCAGCGACGAGAGCTCGTGCGCGATGCGCAGGAGACCCTCCGCGGAATCCATCCGGCGATTGAGCGCGTGTACCTCGTCGCAAAGACGATCGAGGCGCTCGAGGACGGCGTCGAGCTGGCGGTCGTCTAGGTGCTTCCGGTCGGTCACGGGTTGATCTTAGCCCCGGATCGTCGTACGCTCGCCATGCAACAGGTGTGTCGAGAGGAGGCGGACATGTACGGACGTGTGAGCATCATCGAGGCGCCGGCTGACAAGCTGGACGAAGGCACGAAGCGGATGCGCGACGAGATTGTCCCGGCCCTCCGCCAGCTGAGCGGATGTCAGGGAGTAATCACATTGGTCGACCGGACGAGCGGCAAGAGCCTGGCCATCACGCTCTGGGATACGGAGGACGACTTGCGTGCGAGCGAGGAGCAGGCGAATCAGCTCCGGCAGCAGGCCGCCGACAGCGTCGGCGCGACGGCCGAGCCGCAGGTCGAGCGCTACGAAGTTGCGCTCTACGAAGTGGAGGCCGGCGTCACGGTCTCGTAGCGGGCGACCCGGCCTCGGAGGCGAGAGCGGCAAGCGCCTCGGCCGTCCGGATGACGCGCACGTCGCTCCCATAGCGTTCTCGGATCCGCTCGAGCGCGCCGGCGCCTGTCTCGATCGCGTCCACGGCGCGTGCGATGCCGAGCTGAGCGAGCGCGATCCGTGCAAGCGTCTCGGGCGCGTCCGTGACCACGCCGACGCGGTACCCGG
>JALZEM010000272.1 GCA_030862005.1 Actinomycetota bacterium
GGAGCGATGTCGAGCAGGTAGCCGATCCGGCTCGGGACGCCCTTGAAAAACCAGATGTGCGAGACGGGCGCGGCCAGGTCGATGTGGCCCATGCGTTCGCGGCGCACCTTCTGGCGAGTCACCTCGACACCGCAGCGCTCGCAGATGATCCCCTTGTAGCGGACGCGCTTGTACTTGCCGCAGTAGCACTCCCAGTCCTTGGTCGGACCGAAGATGCGCTCGCAGAAGAGCCCGTCGCGCTCGGGCTTGAGCGTGCGGTAGTTGATCGTCTCCGGCTTCGTCACCTCACCGGACGACCAGTCGCGAATCTGCTTGGACGACGCGAGGCCGATACGGATCGCGTCGAAATTATTGATGTCGATCAATGTTCTCCTTTACCGCTGCGGTATTCGGAACAAGAGGCCGGACAGGTCCGGCCCGTACAACGTCCGTGCGTCATTCCTCGACCTCGATGTCTGCGAGGTCCGGCGCCTCGGCGAAGGGGCCGAGAATCTCGGCGACCTCCTCCGCGGGCGTCTCGCCGCCGGTGACGTCCGCGTCCGTCTCGACGATGTCCGTCAAGACCTCGTCTGAGGGAAGCTGGACCTCTCCGGTCTCGTCCATCCGTTCCTGGCCCTCCTCCGTCTCCTCGGCGGTCGGCTGGCGCGCGGCGGCACGAAGCGATCCCGGGGAGAGATCGATCCCGAGCTCCTCTGCGGCGCGGAGGAGCTCGTCATCCTCCTCGCGAACCTCGACCTCGCCGCCTTCCTCAGAGAGGACGTCGACGTCGAGCGCGAGCGACTGCATCTCCTTCAGCAGCACCTTGAACGACTCAGGGATGGACGGCTCGGCGATGTTCTCGCCCTTCACGATCGCCTCGTACGCCTTCACGCGTCCGACCGTATCGTCGGACTTGATCGTGAGCATCTCCTGGAGCGTGTAAGCGGCGCCGTAGGCCTCGAGCGCCCAAACCTCCATCTCGCCGAAGCGCTGTCCGCCGAACTGGGCCTTCCCGCCGAGCGGCTGCTGCGTGACGAGCGAGTACGGCCCCGTCGAGCGCGCGTGGATCTTGTCGTCCACGAGGTGGAGGAGCTTCAGGATGTACATGTAGCCGACGGTCACCTTCTGCTCGAACGGTTCACCCGTACGGCCGTTGAAGAGGCGGACCTTGCCCGAGGCACGGCGGCCCGGCCGGCGCTTCAGGTCGACGTTGAACTTGATCGGCGACTCCGGGTTCTGCCGGGTCCACTTGATCAGCGCGTCGTCGACCTCCGCCTCGGTCGCGCCGTCGAAGACGGGGCTTGCGACCGGCGTCGCGCCGTTCTGGTCGCCGTCTTCGCCGAAGACACCGTGCTTGGCCGCCCACCCCAGGTGCGTCTCGAGCACCTGGCCGATGTTCATCCGGCTGGGAACGCCGAGCGGGTTCAGGATGATGTCGACGGGCGTGCCGTCCTCGAGGAACGGAAGGTCCTCCTCGGCGACGATCCGCGCGATCACGCCCTTGTTGCCATGGCGCCCGGCGAGCTTGTCGCCTTCGGCGATCTTGCGCTTCTTCGCGACGTAGACGCGGACGAGCTCGTTCACTCCGGGCGAGAGGTCGTCGCCCGCCTCGCGCGAGAACGTCTTCACGTCGATGACCTTCCCGCCCTCGCCGTGCGGGACCTTGAGGGACGTGTCGCGGACCTCGCGCGCCTTCTCCTTGAAGATCGCCCGGATGAGCTTCTCCTCGGCCGTCAACTCCGTCTCGCCCTTCGGCGTCACCTTGCCGACGAGGAGGTCGCCGGAGCCGACCTCGGCGCCGATCCGAACGACGCCGCGGTCATCCAGGTCGCGAAGGGACTCTTCGGACCGGTTCGGGATGTCGCGCGTGATCTCCTCGTCGCCGAGCTTCGTCGCGCGCGCGTCGATCTCGTACTCGTGGATGTGGATCGAGGAGAGGACGTCGTCCTTCACGAGCCGCTCCGAGATGACGATCGCGTCCTCGAAGTTGTAGCCCTCGAAGGGCATGAACGCGACGAGCAGGTTCTTCCCGAGGGCAAGCTCTCCGTTCGCGGTCGAGCTCCCGTCGGCGAGGAGGTCGCCCTCCTTCACCTTCTGGCCGAGGGTCACGATCGGCTTCTGGTGGATGATCGTTCCCTGATTCGAGCGCATGAACTTGACGAGCTCGTATTCGTCACGGCCGTCCTTCGTCTCGACCACGATCTTGTCGGCGTCCATGTCGGTGACCGTTCCGCTCCGCTGCGCAAGGACGACGTCGCCAGTGTCGATCGCCGCGCGGTGCTCGAGGCCCGTGCCCACGAGCGGAGACTCGGTGAGCAGGAGCGGGACCGCCTGCCGCTGCATGTTCGCGCCCATGAGCGCACGGTTCGCGTCGTTGTGCTCGAGGAACGGGATCAGCGCGGTCCCG
>JALZEM010000140.1 GCA_030862005.1 Actinomycetota bacterium
GGCATGTCGTCGTTGTCCGGCATCGCCTTCGCAAGCCGGAAGACATCGGCGACGTTGATCCTGACTTTGGGAGTCGCAGCCTTCGACCGCGGCTCCGCGAGGACGAGCTTCGTCTCGAGATCTGCGATCTGCTCGTCGAGCTCCGCGCTGCGCGCCTGCTTCGGGCTGATCACGACGAAGTAGCCGACGGCGGCGATGATCGCGAGCGCAATCGCGAGAACGGGCGTCAGCGGGATCTGCTTCTTCACGCTGTCGCTCCCACTCCGGATGGCTTGACCGTCGCCGTGATCGAGAACTCGACGACCTCCTTCGCGCTCACCTCGACGCGATTGCTCGAGACGAGTTGCACCGAGCTCAACTCGGGAAGGACGGCCATCCGCGCGAGAAGCCGGGCGACGCCGTCCTGCTCTTTCGTGTAGCCGCGAATCTCGAAGGTGCTCACTGCGGACGGCGTCGTCGCGGGCTGTTCCGAGGCTGCGGGATCGGCCGGGGCCGGACCTTTCGCGGTAATGCTCGTGAGCCAGACGTCGTCTGGGAGAACCAGTGAAAATTCGCGGAGGAGGCGATCCCACGCTACGCGCGCGCCGAGGGCGGTCGCGAGCGCGCTCGTCCGCTCCTGCCGCTCCTTCGCGAGCGCCGCGCTCGTCGCGTCCTGCTGCGGCTCTTCGATCGGCATGTTCTTCGCTGCGACCCGCTGACGCAGGTCGTCGTACGTCTTCTGCTTGTCCGCGACGCGCGCGTTCATGAGCAGAAACGCCGATGCAAGGCCGGCGAGGAGAAGAAGCCCGAGTACGGCGAGGATCAGGTGGGCAGTGCTCGGGCGACGTCCGTCGGCCGCCTTCTGCCGCGGATCGTCCTTCGGAAGCAGGTTGAACGCGCGCATGAGCGGAACCGCTGGGAGCGGCGGTGCTCCCTTGACCGCTCGACCCTTTCGGCGCGGCTCCTTCGGTCGCTTCGGCTCGTTCGGAGGCTTCGTCTCGTCGAAGTCATTCCGGCGCCGGCCGAACGAGACGTCCTTCCTCAGGAAGCTCACGCCTCCGCCCTTTTCCTTCGCGGGAGCGGTCGCCGACTCGGGCTGCGCGGACTTCGGCGCCTTCTCACGACGCTTGAACAGATCCGAGAACTTGATCTCTTTGTTGAGGTCCATCAGACCTGCGCCATCCCGAGGCCAATCGGAACCGCGAGCGCGGGGCTATCGGTCGTCCCGACCTTCTTCCCGACCTTCACGCCGGCGAGCGGGTCGCCGACGCGAACGGTGACGCCGATCAGCCGCTGGAGCGACGAGGCGAGCCCGCCGAGCTGCGCGGTTCCGCCCGCGAGAACGACCTCTCGGATCCCAAGCGAGTCCGGCTGGCTCTGGTAGAACTGGAGCGAAGAGACGAGCTCGCGCGCAAAACTGTGGAGGCCGTTTCGAAGCGCCTCTCGTGCCTGCTCCGCCTTGTCTTCACCCATCCCCTCGGGCCGCTCGTCGCTCTCCAGGCTGAGCTGGCGCTTGAGCTGCTCCGCGTCGTCGATCTCGACCTCGAGCGCACGGGCGAGCGACGCCGTCAGTGCGGCACCGCCCCAATCGAGGACGCGCGTGAACTCGCAGGTGAACCCGTCCGAGACGGCGAGCGTGCTCCGTTCGGCACCGATGGCGACGGCGACGAGCGCGCTTCGCTCGCTCGCTTCGGCTGCGGGCGTCTCCGGAGGCGTGAGCGCGCGCAAAAGCGCAAAGGCTTCGAGGTCGATCCGTTCGAGGCGGAGGCCTGCCACGCGGCAAGCCTGGACATACGCGTCGATCAGATCACGGTAGGCAACGACGAGGAGCACGCGCTTCGTCGGCACGCCCTCGTCGTTCACACCCTCCGACAGCACCTGGAAGTCGAGAACGGCCTCGTCGATCGGGATCGGGAGCGCCTCTTGGGCGCGGAAGCGAATCGCGTTCGCGAGCTGCTTCGGATCCTCGATCCCCGACAGCTCGATCGCCCGAACCCCGATCCGGTTGTTCGCGACGCCGACGCGGATGCCGCGCTTCGGCAGCTTGTGCTTGCGGAAGAAATCTTTGAGCGCGGCGGCGAGCGCCTCCACGTCGCGCACCTCACCGCCGGCGACGATGCCGCGCCGGAGCGGTTCCTGCGCCACCTGGACGAGCTCTGCCGAACCGTTGACGGCCACGCGGGCGGCGGCGAGTTGCGAAGCGCCGATCTTCAATCCGATGAAGTGCTTTGCCACGGTCGGCGCTCAGTTGCCCGCGGCGCGAAGGCCGCCGATCGGTGGTTCCCCGCCTGCGACCGTCAGGCCGCCTCGGCGCTGCAGAAGCCCGTGGAGCTGATCCGGACGGCTGGAGCGCGAGAGCGCAACATCCTGCGAGACAATCCCGCGCATCACGAGGTCGGCGAGGGACTGCTCGAGCGTCTGCATGCCGCGCTTCCCGCCTGTCTGCATGACGGAATAGATCTGCTCCACCTTTGCCTGGCGGATCAGGTTCCGGACGGCGTCGTCCGGGAGGAGGACTTCGGTCGCGGCGACGCGCCCCGCGCCGTCCGTCCGCGGGAGGAGCGTCTGGGTCACGACGCCCTGAAGCGTTCCGGCGATCTGAACCCGGATCTGGTCCTGCTGCGCGGCGGGGAAGACGTCGATCAGGCGATCCAC
Source organism: Actinomycetota bacterium (assembly GCA_030862005.1). Taxonomy (GTDB): domain Bacteria; phylum Actinomycetota; class Thermoleophilia; order Gaiellales; family Gaiellaceae; genus JACCYG01. The sequence goes on from JALZEM010000140.1 coordinate 2,635, forward strand.
CGTCGAAGGCGCGTCCTGCGTATGGAGCGTCGCGAAGACGAGGTGGCCCGTTTCCGCCGCTGTGAGAGCGGTCGCGATCGTCTCGAGGTCGCGCATCTCCCCGAGGAGGATGACGTCCGGGTCCTGGCGGAGCGCCGCGCGGAGAGCCTCCGCGAAGCTCACGGCGTCGGGGCCGATCTCGCGCTGGTTCACGACGCAGCGCTTGTGCCAGTGGAGGAATTCGATCGGGTCCTCGATCGTCATGATGTGGTCCGCGCGCGACTGGTTGATTCGGTCGATCACGGCCGCAAGAGTCGTCGACTTACCCGAGCCGGTCGGCCCCGTCACGAGGACGAGCCCGCGCGGCTTCTCGGCGAGCTCGGCGAGAGCGGCCGGCATTCCGAGCTCCTCGAGCGTCTTCA
>JALZEM010000142.1 GCA_030862005.1 Actinomycetota bacterium
CGATCCACCTTTGCGTTCCACGGATCGCGTCGGCAAAGAGGACGACGGCGAGGAGAACGAGGATGGCGAGGTAGAGGGGCTTGCGGTAGCGGCGATACATCTCGGGGTTGACGAACGTGACGGCCACAAACGCGATCGCTCCGATGGTCACGTTGACCGCTTGGCGGATCAGGTAGTAATCCGGTTCGCCCGGGACGTCGTTGCGGGACACGGCGCCCAGCACCCAGAGGCCGTAGGCGATGAGGCCGGCCATTACGGCAAGCAGCACGTAGTCGAGCCGGCGCAGGATCGCGGCAGCGGCGGAGGCGTACGAGCCGGGCGCTTCGACGTGAGCGACACGGGTTGCCATCAGTGACCCGTCCCGTGACGGTGCCGGGATTCGCGTTCGCGAGAAGCGAGCCCGACTAGGACACAGGGACGCGCTGCGCCGGTAGGCACGGGGACGACTGAGGGCATCCGCTGGCGAAGCCTGGTCGCGGGCCGGAAACCGGAGGGTGTTGCTGGGCGAGTCACTAGTCACTCTCCTGTGGCGCGACCGTGTACGAGCCCGGTTCGAGCTCCTCCGCGAAGAACTTCTCGAAGACCTTTAGCGCCGCCGGTGCGGCGGCCTCTCCGCCGTACCCCCCGTTCTCGATGACGGCGCAGACGACGAGCTCGGGCTTCTCGTAGGGGCCGTACCCGCACCACCACGACTGGTCGAAGAGGCGGCCACCGCCCGGAAGGTCGACGAACTTCTCGGCCGTCCCGGTCTTCCCGGCAATCGGAATCGGGAAGGTGCCGAAGACCCTCTGCGACGTGCCGTAGCTCGCGTGGGTCGCGTCGTACAGCCCTTCCTGGACGACCCTAACGCCCGTCGGGTCGAGGCCGATGTCCTCCGGAGGCGGCGGCTTGAACGGACGCACGACCACGGCGGTGTCGCCTTCCGGGCTCGGCTGCTCGACCTGGCGGACGATGCTCGGCTGGACAAGCTTGCCGCCGTTCGCGATCAAGGCGTAGAGCCTCGTCATCTGCAGCGGTGTCACGAGGACGTCTCCCTGCCCGATCCCGAGCTGGACCGACTCGCCGCTCGTCCAGATCTTGTCGATCGGATCCTTGAAGTACCGGCGGCTCCATTCCGGCGTCGGGATCAGGCCGGCGCCCTCCGGGCCGAGGTCGATTCCGGTCGGGCGGCCGAAGCCCATCCCGCGCGCCCATTTCTGAATTGGGGAATCGGGCCGTTCGTATGCCCTGAGCGCGACCTCGTAGAAGTACGTGTCGCACGAATTCGCGATCGCCGTCGAGAGCGTCATCGGCTCGTTCTTCGTCGGGTCCCAGTTGAGGAAGACCTGCTTGTCCTCGCCGACGACGCGTTTCCCGGTGCACTGAATGACCTCGTCCGTCGTCAGGAACCCTTCCTGCAGTGCCGCGAGCGCGGTGACGGGCTTGAACGTCGAGCCCGGCGGGTAGAGACCGGCGATGCCGCGGTTGAGCGTCGGGTAGTTCGACGCGGGATCGGAGAAGCGCGCGAGCTTCTTCGGATCGACGCGGCCGACGTAGACGGAGGGGTCGAAGGTGGGATTCGACGCGAGCGCGAGGATCTCGCCCGTTCGCGGGTCCATGGCGACGAGGGCGCCGCCGTTCGCATTCCATTCCCCCTCGTTTCGCGCGAGCCGCATCCCGTACGCGATCGCGTCCTCGGCCGCGCGCTGAAGATCGAGGTCGATCGTGAGCCGTATCGAGTAGCCCGTCTCGGGAAGCTGGCTGAACTCCCGGTCGCTGACGACGCGTCCGAGCGCGTCGACGCGCACGCGCCCCACCCCCGGGACGCCGCGCAGGTAGCGGTCGTAGCTCGCCTCGACTCCGGCCTGGCCGATCCGGTCGCCCGACGCGTAGCCCTTGCCTTCGCGCTCGGCAAGCTGCTCGCTCGTGATCTCGCCGACGTACCCGAGCATCTGGGCCGCGAGCCCCCCATACTCGTAGTGGCGTAGGTGCGTTTGCGCGACCTCGACGCCCGGAAAGCGCGCTTGATGCTCGAGGAGGTACTTCACCTTCGCGTCGGCGATGCCCTCCTTCACGGTCACGGGTGTGAGCCTGTCGTTCGCGCGGCGGCGAAGGTCCTTCCTGATGTCGGCGAGCGGGACGTCCAGGAGCTTCGACAGGCGCCGGAGCATCGACGCGCGCTGAGAATCGGGCATCTCCGCAAGCGCCGCAGGCCAGATCTGGACGACGGTACCGGCGACGTTCGAGACCAGGAGCTCCCCGTCTCGCGCGGTGATCGTGCCTCGCTGAGCGGGGGCGCGGAAGGTCCGTACCTGGTTATTTCGCGCCTCTTCGAGGTAGCGCTCGCCCGAGATGATCTGGAGCGCCCAGAGCCGGAAGAA
>JALZEM010000299.1 GCA_030862005.1 Actinomycetota bacterium
CGTGCCGGAGGAGCTCCGCGAACTCAGCGATGCGTGGGGGTACGGACGGACCGGGCCGGCCGCCGATTAACTCGCGCGCTTCGTCCTTCGTCCGCCCGCCCGCCTCGCTCGTATTCCCGCGCCGGACGATGCGCTTGTGTGTGCGCCCGCCGTCCTCCGATTGCTCCTCGTAGAACCGCGCGCAGCCGGATGGTCTTCGTCACGCAGCTGCGCAAATGGGCCGCGCGCCCATCGGGTACGTTTTCTCGCTGATGCGCCGAAGCGAGCTGCCGCCGCACAAGAGCGCGACGTACGTGCTCCCGCGCTGGAAAGTGGTGTACGTGTCCGTCCCGAAGGCCGCATGCACGAGCATCAAATGGCTGATCGCCGAGCTTCAGGACGAGAACCCCGCGCGGTTCCACGCCGCGCTGACGCGGGAGGTCGCTCGCGCGATGACGATCCACCGGCGGCGGAGCTGGCAGCACACGCCGATGCTCCACAAGCTCGCGGACGAGGAGCTCGCCGCGATCGAGCCGGAGCAAGGTTGGTTTGTCTTCGCCGTCATCCGGCACCCGACCGCGCGGCTCTGGTCGGCTTGGCAGTCAAAATTTCTGCTCCGGGAGGCGAAGTACGTCGAGCGCTTCTGCGATGCGCCTTGGCTCGCGCGCCTTCCGCGCACAACGCAGGACGTCGTCGAGGATTTCCAGCTCTTCGTGCGCTCGATCGGCGATGACCCGGAGCAGTCGGTCATGCGCGACCGTCATTTCTTGCCTCAGAGTCGGCTCCTCACGCCCGACCGCACGCCCTATACGAAGATCTACGAGACACGGGAGATCCCGCAGCTCTTGCGCGACCTCGACGCGCACGTGCGGGATCACGGGTGGCGTCGGCCGCTCGAGCTGGCCGCGAGCAACGAGACTCCGCTGCGCCCGCTCGCCGCGATGTTCACGCAGGACGTAACTGCAGCGATCCGCGATGTCTATAGTGAGGACTTCGAGCGGTTCTCGTACGACCGGGTCGAGCCGGACGGGCTCGACCCGGCGGGCGGGTACGACGAGTCCGCTCTGCGCGCCGTCGTTCGGCTCGCGGAGCGAGCGGAGCGCATCGGCGATCTCGCCTTGCGCGGGCAACGTCTCCTCGTGGCGAACAAGGGCTACCGACGAGAGATCGACGAGCTCAGGCGTCGGGTCGACCAGCTCGGCGGGCGTTCGGGGCGGCGCGACGGCGTCGCGCGCAAGGTCCGCCGACGAATGTTTCGCACGTTGACTCGAGCTTGATGACGCGGCGTACTCGCGTGGCGATGCTGCCGCGGGATGCGTCCACGGCTGGCGAGATCGCATTTCAGATGCGGCTGTGAAGATCCGGTTTCTGATCGCGAACGCGTACGGGGTCGGAGGGACGATCAAGGCGACCTACAACCTCGCGGGTGACCTCGCGAACCGACACGACGTCGAGATCGTGAGCGTGCATAGGCACCGCGATGTTCCGGCGTTCCCCATTCCACCCGGTGTCGAACTGCGCGCCCTGGTCGACCGGTCCACGCGCGTACGCCGCGCGGACGGGAGGCGCACGGGCCTCGTGAGCCGCGCGAAAGGAAGGGCGAAGAAATGGGCACGGCGGCGCCCGAGCCGCGTGATCCACCCGCGCGACTTCCGGTACAAGAACTTCAACGCGCTATCCGACCTGCGCCTGGTGCAGTTCCTCCGCTCCGTCGACGACGGCGTCCTCATCGGCACGCGTGCCGGGCTCAACCTCGCGATTGCACGGTTCGCGCGGCCGTCGGTGATCCGCGTCGGCCAGGAGCACCTCAACATGACGAAGTACGGCGAGGAGATCCGCCAGGCGTTCCGGCGGTACTACCCGCGCCTGGACGCGTACTCGGTCCTCACGCAGGCCGACGCAGCCGCGTTCTCGGAGCTCCTCGACGGCGCGACGCGCATCGTCTGCAACGCGAACGGCGTCTCGGATCTTGGCGGCGTCCGCTCTTCAAACGAGAGCACCATCATCGTCGCCGCGGGCCGGCTCGTTCCCCAGAAGGGGTTCGACCGGTTGATCCCGGCGTGGGCGAAGGTGGGGGAGAAATATCCGGACTGGGAGCTGCGGATCTTCGGCGCCGGGAAGCTCCGAGAGCGCCTCGACGATCAGATCTGCGAGCTCGGCGTCGCCAAGAGCGCCCGCCTCATGGGATACACGGATCGGCTGCCGGAGGAGATGGCCCGAGCCGCGTTCTTCGTCATGAGCTCGCGCTTCGAAGGCTTCCCGATGGTGCTCCTCGAGGCGATGGGCTGCGGCCTCCCGATCGTGAGCTTCGACTGCCCGAACGGTCCGCGCGATCTCATCACGCACGGGAAGGACGGATTCCTCGTCCCGAACGGCGACATCGACGGGCTTGCTGCGGCAATGATCGAGATGATCGAGCTCGGCGCCGCGAGGCCGTCGTTCGGTGATGCGGCGTTCGCGAAAGCGAAGGAGTACGAGCTGGGCCGGGTCGCGCGAAGGTGGGAGGAGCTCCTGATCGAGCTCGCGTCCGAACGCGAAGGCCGCGGCCAACCCGGCCGTGCTAGCCCCGCGCGCGCCGACGCGCCGGTTCCGTGATCGAGGCTCCCGTGCCAGGAGGGGCGGCTGAATCCAGCGGCCGATCGCAGGCAGGCCGGCGTTACCCTACGTCGGTGCTGCCCAAGG
>JALZEM010000362.1 GCA_030862005.1 Actinomycetota bacterium
CATAGTCATGCTGTGTCCGAGCGAGCCAAGGGCGAGTGTCCATTCTTTCGTTCATCGCGAGCGCGTCTTCGAAATGGCGTTCGGCGGCATCCCAACGCGACGTCGTGGCGGCGAGCAAACCGAGCGAACGAGAGACGGAGCCCGTGAACCCCTCACTGACGTCGACGGCGTTCAATGCCGCATACGGGAGGAGCAACCGGTCAAGGACGCTGGCGGCATCGCGATCGCCGAGGAGTGCGCACGTCTCGGCAAGTAGGCTCATGCCGTAGAGCCACTCCTGGTCGAACGGCAGGGCCGAGAAGTCATCCTTCGCCAGGTCATTGAACACTCGCTTCGCGTCTTCCAACCGGCCAAGCCGTCCGTACACATGGGCGAGGACGCAGCGGAAAACGGTGCGTGCCGGATAGATGACGACCAGCTCCCGGATCGAAGGCTCGACCTCGTCGAGCCTTTCCTGAAAATCGCAGAGCGCGTAGCGCTGAAGCCGATAGACGGGGATCGCCGCGTCGCGCTGCGCGCGCTCACCGAGCGCAAGCGCCTCCTCAACGAGCTCCTCCGCCTCGCTGAGCCTGCCGGCTGCGAGCGCGAGCATCGCCCGCTCACCGCAGACCCGCCAGAGGTGAACCGGCTGCCTGAGCTCTTGAGCGATGCGGCTCGCCGCGGCTAGATCGGCCTCGGCGCCGCGAACGTCTCCAACGAGGAGCTGGGCGATGAGCCGATGCGAGTGCGCCGCGACAACCCTCTCTGCGTCGCCGAGCCCCTCGGCCACCTGCCGGAGCTCTGTTCCGAGCGCGAGGATCTCCGCGACAGTGTCCGGGGCGACGACGGCGCCTGCGCGGCCGTCGAGGGCATACGCGAGTGCGGCGGGGTTTTCCGTGCGGCGGGCAAGCTCGACCGCCTTTCGGCTCAACGCGTCACGGCGATTCCGCGAGTGCTCATCGCGAAGCGCTCCGGCAAGACGGGCGAGAAGCCTCACCTGGAGCTCCACGTCCTCGTCAGCTACCGCTGCGAGCCCTTCTTCGAGCATGGGCACGAGCCGATGGTCGTCCCCCGCCCGACCGAACGCGACGCGTCCGCCGTAGCCCGCCGCGGCCTGGGCCAGCTCGCGCGGGAAGCCGCGGCGCCGCGCGATCTCGCCAGCATCGAGGAAGACTTTCCTCGCTGCGGCCGCGTTCCCCGCCCGTGCCTCTGCCTCACCGAGCGAGAGAAGAAGCTCGCACCGTGCAACCTCGTTGGATGGGCCTAAGAGGTCGAGTGCCTGAAGGGCTATCTCGTAGAGACGCGCGGCCTCCTCATAGGCGAGGAGCGCGAAGGCATGGTCCCCCGCGTGAGATGCGTAGCGCACGCCCTTATCGAAGTCGCTTCCAGCGATGGAGTGGTGCGCGAGCTCAGCCAGGTGCGGACCCGCCTCCTCACCGTAGAGCGTCTCGAGCGCCTCCACGGCGAGCCGGTGGAGCCGGACACGGCGCGCACTCGTGAGTCCTCCGTAGAGCGTGTCACGGACGAGAACATGCGCGAAGCGCAGGCGACCGGCGCCCCCGGGAATGTCGGAGACGAGGCGAGCGGCCATCGCCTCGTCGAGCGTCTCGAGCAGTTCATCTACTGAGACGCCGCGCAGACCGGCGAGTGCGGCTAGCGAGAACTCGCGTCCCAATACGGACGCGAGTACGAGCACGCGGTTGCACTCCTCCGAGAGGTGGGTGAGCCGGCGCGCGATGACGTCGCGCACGCTCTGCGGGATGACGAGCTGCACCTCAGCGGCCTCCGATTCGACACCCTCGAGCGAGAGGAGACGCACGATCTCGCCGACGAACAGCGGATTCCCTTCCGTCTCCTCGTGCAGCGCCGCGACGACTTTCTGCGTGGCGATCCCGGAGGCCGTCAGCTCGACGTACTCAGCCACGTCTCGCTCGCCCAGCCCGCGGAGCGGCTGGCGACGGGTGACCGGCTCGCGCGCGACCTCGGTCAGCATCGCGGTCAGAGGCGGTGCGGGGATCGGGTCGACGTCGCGGTAGGCGCCGAGGACGAACATTCGCGTCGACCCGACCGCACGCGCGATGAACCGGAGGAGGAGGAGCGACGGTGCGTCGGCGGCGTGGAGATCGTCCAGAAAGAGCAGGAGCGGGCGGGTCTCGGAAGCCCTCCGGAGGAACTGGGCGGTCGCATCGAACAGGCGGAAGCGGGCGCCCTCCGCTTCGCGCGAGGGCGGCTCCGGAAGCGCGGGAAGAATCTCGCGCAGCTCGGGCAGGATCTGAGCGAGCTCGACCGCCCCCGCGCCGAGCTCGGCGCGGAGCGCTTCAGGCGTCACCTCGCGGATGTAACCGCGGAGCAACTGCACCCACGGCCAGTAGGCGGGAGCGCCGCCCGCCTCCCAGCAGCGTCCGAGGAGCACGCGCGCTCCCCGTCCCCGCGCAAGGCGAATCAGCTCGTCGGCGAGCCGGCTCTTCCCTATCCCGGGCTCCCCGGCAAGGAGGAACAGTCGTCCGCGCCCGGCGACCGCGTGCTCAAGGCCCGCGCGCAGCTCTTCCAGCTCCGCTTCGCGCCCGACGAAGGCACCCCGCGCTGCCTCCGCGCCCTCGCCCTCCTCCTCGCGCGTCGCGACGGCTTCGAGCGAGGGATCCTGCGTAAGGATTGCCTGGTGGAGCTCGCGCAGCGGGCGGCCGGGCTCGATCCCGAGTTCCTCGACGAGCGCCGTTCGTGCTGCCTGGTAGGACTCGAGCGCCTCGGCCTGGCGTCCCGAGCGGTAGAGCGCGAGCATCAGCTGTCCGAGTAGACGCTCCCTGAGCGGGTGCTCGCGCACGAGCGCTTCAAGCTCGCCGACGAGGCCGGCGTCGCTTCCGCGCGCGAGGTCGCGCTCGATTCGCTCCTCGAGCGAGACGAGGCGGAGCTCCTCGAGCCGCGCGATCTCGGCCTGCGCGAAGCGCTCGTAGGCGAACTCTGCGAGTGGGGGCCCGCGCCAGAGAGCCAGCGCCTCCCTCAGCTTCCCCTCTTGGCGCAGGTGCTCGAAGCGGGCGAGATCGAGCTCGTCGGGCTCTACGCGCAAGCGGTAACCGGGCGCCTGCGTCTCCAGGCGCTCCCTGCCGAGCAGCTTGCGCAGCTGCGAGACATACACCTGGAGCGCCTTCTGGGCCGTCCCCGGGGGGGCCTCCTCCCAGAGGGCCTCGATCAGCCGATCGGAAGAGACGACCCGGTTCGCCTCCAGGAGGAGTATGGCCAGGAGGGCGCGTTGCTTCGGTCCGCCGAGGTCGAGCGCGTTCCCGTCAGCGACGACCTCGAGCGGGCCGAGGATGCGGAACTTCATCTTCGTCTGCGCCCGACGCTAGCACTGCCCTCGGCCGGGCTCAAGGACGCTTCCTAGGCCGACCTTTACTCGGTCCTAGTCACGGCTTTGCGACCGCGGTGTCAACTGACCGCAACGACCGCACAGGGCGGTCGCGACAAGGAGGCACAGATGATCGGCAAGACCCACAGGATCAGGCGGACCGCGACGGCGGTCGGAATCGTGGCCTCGCTCGCGGCGTGGGCCGCGCAGCCCGCGCTTCCGTTCGACGGCCGCTCGCCGGACACCCGCGAGGCGGCCGAGCAGGCGAAACTCGCGGTGGTCGTTGACGCCCGCTCGCCCGACACGCGGGAGGCGGCCGAGCAGGTGAGCTCCCGCTACGCGCTCGACGCTCGCTCGCCGGACGCGCGCGACGCCGGGTTCCGGTCGCTCGCCGAGACGAGAGTAGTCTCGCCCGATCGCTTCAGCTGGGGCGACTTCGGGATTGGCGTCGGGGTCGCCTTCGGCTTGATGCTCCTGCTCGCCGGCCTCGCGGCGAGCGCATCGGCGGCCCGCCAGAAGCGCGGCGAGCGGACCGGCCCGGCCACTACGTAACCGACGACGTCGCCGCTCCAGGCGCCACGGGCCGCAGCTGAGGGGACTTCGTCTGGAGTCCCCTCAGTTCGTTCGGCCTCAGCCTATGGTGCTGATCGAGGCTCCAACGGCCAGCCGTCCCTGGGCCGCTCCCCCAGAGTCCGCCGCCGTAGTGGTCTTTCGCGAGATGCGGGTCGAACCGGGTATTACGCGAACCGGCCGCCCGAGTTCTCGGCTGCCCCGACCGCGGTCTAAGCGGGCCGGACGTAGACCTCTAGCCGGTTTCCGGCAGGGTCCGCGAAGAACACGGCGTAGTAGCCCGGCCCGTACGGCATCGGCTTGGGTCCGCTGAGCTCGGTCGCCCCGGCGTTGCGGGCGATCTCGGCGATGTGGTCGACGTCGTCATCACCCGCCACCCAGAAGGCGATCCGATTCTCGTTCGGAGCGTGTCCGGAACTCTCGGTGATGCCGAAGTACGCAGTCGATGGCAGCGGCTCCGTCGTCGCCCAGACTTTCCACTGCTCTCCGTGGTAGCGCTCCGTGAAGCCGAGGGCGGGCAGCAATGCTTCGTAGAACGGAAGCGCTGTCTCGAGCTTGGAGACGCGAAGGTCGATGTGGCCGAACGGGTTCATCGCCGACGATGCTACGCCGTCATCAGCACCTGTCCGAAGCGGTTCGCGGACTACTCGTAAGGCTTCGAAACGGCGAAGGCTGTCGCAGCGATGCGACATTCGGTGATTCACTCGCGCACCGGGCGTGGTGCGAAGACACCCCCACCGAGCAGCGACGGGTGAGGACCTAGCGGACGGGCGCCGGGGCTCCGGCTGCGAGGATGAGCGCGGCAGCGGGCGCACCGGTCCACGCATAGCCGATCAGAGGAAGCGCAGCCTCGGCCGGGAGCACGAGCGCGGACGCCGCCGTGACGACGAGCCCGAGCATCATGGCTCCCAAGGCTCGTGCGTACGTGACCGTGCCGGCATCGAACAGCTGCAGACTCCGCTGCGTGACCCACGCGGCGATGAACGGCTGCGTCGCAAGAACGAGCAGCCACGACAACACGAGGCGAACGCTCACCGTGGACGGATCTCCCGCGAACGCAAGCACGCTCCATGCGACGAGCGCAAGCGGCACCATCACCACGCCGATGAGGAACGAGGCGACGACGTACCCACCCGAAGCCGCCAGGCAGGCAGCGACGAAGCTCGGCCCCCGTGCGTACGCCACTGGGTCCACCACCTAGCACCCTCGCAGGTCGCGGCCGCGCAGCCGCCCCCCGTAAGTGCAGTTCCGACTCCCCTTCGGCTGAGAGTGCGGCCGCGAACCATAGGCGCCTCCGTGCGCGACATCGGCGGCTCCCAATGCCGCGCTTCATCGCCGTGTGGAAGACGCTCACCGCACGCTTGACTTTCGTGCCGCGAAGCACGAACGTCCGGCGGCGTGAGTGCGCCCGTGGACGGTACGGAGCGGCCGGCGGTCATCCTCACGATCGACTTCGAGGATTGGGAGCAGATCGTCGGGCGAGCGCTCGGCACAGCCGATTGGGATGCGCCGCACGACGGGTTCCACCGCCAGGCGGAGGCGACCCTCGCCCTCCTGCGAGCAGCGGGAGTTCGAGCGACCTTCTTCGTCCTCGGAATGACGGCGCGCAACTACCCGGACATCGTCGAGCAGCTCGCGGCCGAAGGACACGAGATCGCCTGCCACGGTTACACACACACACGCGTCTGGGAGCAGGGCCGCTCCGAGTTCAGGCGCGACGTCGAGAGGTGCCTGTCGCTCCTCGATGAGGTCGGCGTCCCGCCGCCGCGCGGGTATCGCGCGCCGGCGTTCTCCCTCACATCGCGGACGCTCTGGGCGTTCGATGTCCTCGCCGACCTCGAGTTCCGTTACGACTCGAGCCACTACGCCTCGCCGAAGATCTCCGATCGACTGCCGCCGGCGAATACGCCCTACCGGATCGCCCGCGAACCCGAGCGCGAGCTGTGGGAGCTTCCAGTCGCCGTCACGGCGGTTGCCGGGAGGCGCGTCCCCGTCGGCGGCGGAAGCTACTGGCGCGTCCTCCCCCGGCGCGTCATCTTCGGCGGCCTCGACCGCCTCGCCGCGGCACACAGCTTTCCCGTCCTCTACTTCCACCCGTACGAGCTTGGCGCGCTCAGCCTTCGCGTGAAGCTTCCGCCGCGGGCGCCGGTACGGCAGCGAGCAGCAGCTGCGTGGTACGCCGTGCGGTACAACCCACGCCGCGCCCGGATCGTCCCGCTCGTCGCCGCGGCCGCCGAGCGCTTCCGCCTCGTCACGTGCGCAGAGGCGCTTCCGGATGTCGAGCGCGCCTTCTGATCCGGTCCGGGAGCGGTTTCGCGCGAAAGCGCGGGCGTTCGACCGCCTATACGACGACCGCGCCTGGCTGCAGCGGCGGCTAAGGCCTGCGCTCCACCTCCGAACGGAGCTCGCGCTTGGGCTAATCGAACGGTTCGACGAGCCGCGCGTCCTCGACGTCGGCTGCGGGTCTGCACGCCTCGGCGAGCGCGCGCTCGAACGAGGCGTCCGCGAATACGTCGGCGTCGACTTCTCGGACGCGATGATCCGACTCGCGCGCGAGCGCCTTGAGCGGTTCGGCTCGCGGGCTCGACTCGTCGAGGGAGATTTCCTCACGGTCCCGCTCGATGCCGCCTTCGACGTCGTCCTAGCCCTCGGCTTCTTCGACTACGTCGCCGATCCCAGGCCCTACGCGCGCCGAATGCGCGAGCTCTGCTCGGGAAGTGCGGCGGCGAGCTTCCCGAAGTGGAGCTGGCACAAGGGCCCTGTGCGGAAGGTGCGCTACGAGCTGATCGGCGACGTCCCGATCTTCGACTATACGCGCGAGAGCGTCGAGGTGCTCTTCCGCGGCGCGGGGTTCGACACGGTCGAAGCGACGCCGATGACGCGGAGCGGACTCTACGCCGAGGCACGGGTCTCCACCCATTCGACGCACGACCCGACTCCGGGCTCCTCCGCGTAGGCGCACGACAGAGGGGCGGCAATGCCTCCGGTGTTCCGGATCGGACGGGACGGATTCCTTGACGCCGTGCTGGCACCGACACATGCCTGCTAGGCGAGACACTGATCGGCTGAGAGGAAGTAGTACGCCCCGCCTGGTGGTCCGGTGCGACCGCGGACGATAAGACGCGGACGACAAGTGTCGCGAAGACGGGGCTGGGCGCCCTTGTATCTTGCAGTAGAAGTGTCATAAATCAGGAATCACGAAGTGCGAAACCGCACGATTCGCAGCACGTAGCGGTCACAGCGGCTTTGCTCGCTCGCGTCCGAGACGCGGGAGACGTCGCATCCTCAGTCTGTTGGCGCTCGTGCTCGCCGCGGCCGCGTCAGGGGAGCCTGCGGCAGCGAATCCCGCTCTGATCGAGGACCGAAACGACGTGCCGAGCCCGCTCGACATCGCCTCCGCGCGACACGGGCATGCAGGCGCGAATTCCGTGACGGCGACCGTGACGATGTACGGCTCCTTCTCGTCGCGGCAGCTGCGCGGCGAAAACGGCGTTGCCTTGGCCGTCTCGACGAGCCGATCGCCGTTCCCGAACCGGTGGATCTTCGTCTCCTATGAGCGGGGCCGTCTGCGGGCCGTCGTCCGCCAGAATGACGGCGTCTACGTCAGCACCGCTTCTGCGTCGCGTCCGCAGGCGCGAACGGTGCGGGTGTGGATCCCGAAGCGCGCGCTCGACGGGTCGCCCGGCTACTACTGGACCGCGTTTACGACCTTCCGCGACCGGGGCGCTTGCGATCGCTTCTGCGTCGATGCGACGAAGACGCGGCTCCGGCATCCACAGACGGGTGCGCTCGTCGTCGGGCGCGTGCTCCACGACTACACCGCCCCTACGATCGGCGGCCCGCGCGCGCCGAATCCGTCTAGTAACGCGTCGCCGACGCTTCGCTACCGCGTCTCATTCGGCGTGCGGGATCGCGGCTTTTCCGGCCTGCGACGCTGGCGCCTCGAGGAGAGGCTCCTAGGCGCGAGCTGGAGGGGCGTCGCGACCGGCGAGCGGCCGGGTGCGCGCGAGATCCCGCGCACAGGAGCCGAAGGGGCGACGTACCAGCACCGCGTGGTCGCCCGAGACCGGCAAGGGAACTGGCGCCGAAGCAGAACCGCTTTCGTCACTGTCCCCTTCGACGACGACAACCGCGTGCTCGTGCCGGGGTTTAGCGGCGCATGGGAATCGTCCTCCGTGAGCGGAAGCTTCGGCGGAACGCTGCACACGACCGCAGATCCGACCGCAACGTTCTCCTACTCCTTCAGGGGTACACATACGGCCTGGATCGCATCCGGGACAGGCGGTACCGCGTCGGTTCAGGTGGACGCGAACGCGCCGCAGAGCGTCAAGCTCCCCGGCGGAGGAGCTCCCCGACGCGTCGTCTTTGCGCGCACGGTCCCGCCCGGCGCACACACCGTCACAGTCCGCCCCGTCAGCGGAACGGTGAACGTGGACGGGGTGGCCATCCGCGGCTCGGTTCCCCAGGGCACGGGCGCCGCGTGGACGAACAACCACGATGGCGAAGTGCTGGCGGAGCAGTCTCCCCGCATCCCTGCTGCCACCACCGTCGAAGACGGCATCGACTGCACTTTCTCGCCCTTCCGGAGCGCCCTCACGGAGGCGATCTGCGCTCCCCAGGGGCGCCTCATCCGTCCGCCCGAGCCGTCGCTTCCTCAGCATCCCGCGCGACGGTCCACCTACAACGACGCCTGGTACGGATGGCCCGTCCGGCCGCTCTTCCGGCAGCACCCGATACGCGGGTCCTTCCTCGACCTTCGTCCCATGGGGAATCACTTCGGGATTGACATCGGCGTTCGCGACGATCGTCCCGAATCCGGTGCGCCGCGAGGGCGAACGCATCGGGTATACGCGGTCGAAGGAGGCGTGGTCGGAAATCTTCGCGACGGTTCCGCATACGGGTGCGGCGACCGCCGCATCGAGGTAGGCCACTTCTCCTACTACCACGTCGACGCGATCGTCGCGGCGGGCCAGCGCGTCGCCCCTGGGCAGGTGATTGGGTGGACATGCAAGGGCTGGTGGCACGTTCATCTGTCCGAGTTCACCTGGGCGAGCGGCGGCAGGGTCCTCGTGAACCCGCTTCGGCGTGGCGGCAAGCTTCGCCCCTACGCTGATACGGCGCGACCCCTCATCCATGCGGTTCGCTTCTACCGCCCGGCGGCGCAGATCTGGTCTATCTTTCCCGGCCTCGGGACCTCCTCGCCCATTACGGGGAGGAAACTCGAGCCTACTTCCCTGCGCGGGACGGTCGACGTTCGCGCCTGGATCAGCGACCCGCAGTCGTTCCGCGGCTGGTTCGACGCGTTTCCCGCGCTCTACGAAGACCATCACCCCTATGGCGTCCGGCTTCGCATCGTCCG
>JALZEM010000363.1 GCA_030862005.1 Actinomycetota bacterium
CGGGTCGCCGCGATGCTAACGGCTCCGGCTTCCCGATTGTAGGACGCTGCGTCCGGGCGGTTCGTTAGGAAGGCGCTTCGGAAAGGTCTTCCGCAAGGACCCGCTCGAGCTCGGCCTCATCGACGAGCACGCGCCGTGGCTTCGAGCCTTCGTAGCCGGAGATAATGCCGCGCCGCTCGAGCATGTCGATGAGGCGTCCGGCACGCGTATAGCCGACCCGGAGACGCCGCTGAAGCAGGGATACGGAGGCGGTCTGCGTCTGGACGACGATCTCGATCGCGCGCGTGAGGAGCGGATCCTCGTCGGGATCGAACTCCTCCTCGCCGTCGTCGAGGTCCGAAACAGCGACCGGCACCTCGAGCAGCGACTCGTCGAGCTCTTGCTCGCGCTGGCCGCGGCACTGCTCGACGATGAGCGCGATCTCTTCTTCACTGACGTAGGCGCCCTGGACACGTTGCAGCCTCGACGTCCCAAGCGGCTTGAAAAGCATGTCGCCCTGGCCGAGCAGGCTCTCGGCGCCCGCTTGGTCGAGGATGACACGGCTATCGGTCTGGCTCGAGACGGCGAACGCAATCCGCGAGGGTACGTTCGCCTTGATCATCCCGGTGATGACGTCCACGGATGGGCGCTGCGTCGCAAGCACGAGGTGGATCCCGACGGCGCGCGACTTCTGCGCGAGGCGGATGACGGCGTCCTCGACATCTTGCGGCGAGATCATCATCAGGTCCGCGAGCTCGTCGATCACGATCAAGAGGTACGGGAGCGGCTGCTCGCCTCGGCGCGTGAGCGCGCGGTTGAGCTCGGGGAGGTTGCGCGCGCGACAGATGCTCATCCGCTCGTACCGACGATCCATCTCCGTGAGAACGTTTGCGAGACAGGCAGCCGCGGCCTTCGGGCTGGAGACGACCGGCGTCAGCAGGTGCGGAATTGACTCGTACAGGCCGAGCTCAACGCGTTTCGGGTCGACGAGGATCATGCGCACGTCGTCGGGAGTCGCCCGAAGAAGAACCGAGCAGAGCATGGTGTTGATGCAGCCCGACTTCCCCGATCCCGTCGTACCGGCGATGAGGACGTGGGGCATCCGCGCAAGATCGGTCCAGACGGGCGCGCCCGAGATGTCCTTCCCGAGCCAGACAGAGAGCGGGCTCGAACCGGTGGGTACGTCGTCGAAGATGTCGCCGAGCGTCACGTAGTTCGGCGCGAGGTTCGGGACCTCGACGCCCACCGCCTGCTTGCCGGGAATAGGCGCGAGGATCCGGATCTCGGTCGTTGCGAGCGCGTACGCGAGGTCGTCCTTGAGAGCCGCAACCTTGCCTACCTTCGTTCCCGGGGCGAGGCGGAGCTCGTAACGGGTGACGCGTGGCCCGGCGACCTGGCCGGAGAGCGTCGCCTCGACGCCGAAGTTCGCGAGCGCCTGTACGAGCGCCTCGGCCGTTCGCTCGGCCGCCTTGGCCGGCTGGCCGTTCGTCGCGCGCGAGCGCTTGAGGACACCCGGATCGGGAAGACGGTAGGCCCCGACTTCTCCCCGCCGGTCGTCGTCGAAGTCGAGGGCCGGCGCAGGCTCGGGCTCGGGTTCGGCGCGCTGGTCCAGGAGCGCGATCGGGTGCGCGGAGACGGATCCGGGCTCCGTAACGACGTCCGGATAGGCCTGCTCGCCGTCGATCGGGGGCTCGGCGGGCGCCGGCGGATGGACGGGCTCGGCTTCGGGCGCACGTGGGCGCTGGACCGTGCGCCGCGCCGCGGCCGCGCTCGTGCGGGCGGCGCGCGCCGAGTGGCGAAGCACTGCGCCGATCGACGCGCCCGTGAGCAGGATCACGCCGGTCGAGAAGGCGAACGCGCCGAGGATGAGCGTTCCCGTCGGACCGATCAGGCGTCCGAAGACGGCGTCTACGAGCTTCCCGAGCTCGCCTCCGCGGTCGGCACCGAGCATGGTCACGAGCCCAAAGGTCACGACGACCATTCCGGTCCGGAACGGCTTCACGTCGACGAGGCTCGAGCGGGCGACCATGAGACCGCCGATGACGAGGAGCGCCGGCGGAACCGCGAC
>JALZEM010000003.1 GCA_030862005.1 Actinomycetota bacterium
TCTCGCGCTCGGTCTCGCGTGGCGACGTCCCGATCTCCGGCTGGCGGTCGGGGGAACGTTCCTCGTCACCGCTGCGGTCGTCGGAGGGTTCTTGGCCTGGTCGACGCTTCGGGACAAGACCGTCGACGAGAAGGTCGTCACCGGCCGATCCGCTTCCGAGGCGGAAGCCTCGGCACCTGCGGCCGAGGCGCCGCCGACCGGGAACCTCACGCTCGCGGCCGGAAAGTTCAGGGGGATCGCGCACGAGACGGTCGGCAGAGCAGCGGTCGTCGAGCTCGAAAGCGGCGAGCGAAAGCTCACGCTCACGCGCTTCGAGACGGACGCGGGCCCGGATCTCTTCGTCTACCTCGTCGCCGGAGGAAATCCCGAGGACACCGATGTTCACAAGAGCCTTGGCTCGCTCAAAGGGAACAGGGGCGACCAGCAGTACGAGGTCCCGCGCGGCGTCGACATCCGGAAGTACGACACCGTCGTCATCTGGTGTCGGGCGTTCTCGGTCGCGTTCGGCGCCGCCGACCTCAGCGCCGCCTGAGCGCGGCTAGGCCGCGGGAAGCGTGAATGACACGCGTGCGCCGCCTGCGCGCCCGCTCTCGGCCCAGATGCGCCCGCCGTGCGCTTCCACCAGTCCGCGCGCGATCGCGAGGCCGAGCCCGGCTCCGGCGCCGTCTCGTGACCGCGCCCGATCGCCGCGCCAGAAGCGATCGAACATCCTGCGGGCGGCTTCGGGCGTGATGCCTTCCCCGGTGTCCTCGACCGTCACCTGAACCTCGTCTCGCCGGGGCTCGACGAGAACCGCGACCGACCCATCGGACGGCGTATGCCGGAGCGCGTTCGTCAGGAGGTTGTAAAGCACCCGCTCGATCTTCTCCGGGGAGCAGCGGACGAGGGGTATGGCATCGTCGACCTGCGCGGCGAGCCGGATTCGACGGGCCTCCGCCTCGGCGGCGACCCCTCGCACGCACGACTCGACGAGGCCGGCGAGCTGCGCCTCGCGAAGCTCGAGCGTGAGAGCGCCGGAGTCGATCCGCGCGAGCTCGAAGAGGTCGTCCACGAGGGAGCCGAGGACCTGGACCTGTTCTCGCATCGCGGGGAGGTAGCGGTCGGGTTGGGCCAGCCCGTCCTCGAGCGCCTCGAGCATCGCTTGGAGCGAGGCGAGGGGCGTGCGGAGATCATGGCTCGCCCACGCGACGAGCTGCCGCCGCGCATCGAAGAGCTCCTCGAGGTGCTCGGCCATTTCGTTGAACGATGCTGCGACCTCCGCGAGCTCGGACGGGCCCACCTCCGATGCCCGCGAGCTCAGATCGCCCCGCGCGAGACGGGATGCCGCGGACCGAAGTCGCTCGAGCGGCCGCGTCACCGCGCGCGCGAGCACGAGTGCGGCGACGACGGCAACCGTCGACGAAGCCGCGGCGACGCCGAGGATCGCGAGGTCGTGCTCCGAGCTGAACATGAGGATCCCCGACAGCACTACGGCCGCGAGTGGAAGCAGGACGCCGAGGAGTGCCAGCGCGGCGAGCTGTAGGCGTAACGTCGGCAGCCGACGCAGAGCCGCAACCGCCACGAGACCGGCTACCAGCGTGCCGAGTGCGACGACGAGCGCGAAGGCGATCACGGCGTGAAGCGATAGCCGACGCCCCACACGGTCTGGAGGAAGCGCGGCCGTGATGGGTCGTCTTCGATCTTCTCGCGGAGGCGCCGAACGTGCACCGTGACCGTTCCGGTGTCGACCGCCGCCGAGTAGCCCCAGACGCGGTCCATCAGGTGATCGCGGGAGAAGACGCGGCGCGGATGACTCGCCAGGAACCAGAGGAGATCGAACTCGCGCATCGTCAAGCGGACGGGCTTGCCCCCCTTCGTGACCTCCCGCGTCGACGCGTTGACGGCAAGATCGTCGAACACGAGGCGCTCATCGGTGTCGGCAGGAGGGTGCGAGCGGCGGAGGACCGTGCGAACGCGGGCCGTGAGCTCGCGCGGCGAGAACGGCTTCGTGACGTAGTCGTCCGCACCGAGCTCCAGGCCGACGATCCGATCCGCCTCTTCGCCGCGCGCCGTCAGCATGATGACGGGCAGGTCCGACTGTGCCCGGATCCATCGACACAGCTCGAGCCCGTCGGTGCCGGGGAGCATCACGTCGAGGACGACCAGGTTCGGTGAGTGCCGCTCCACGAGCTCGCGCGCCCGGTCGCCGTCGCCCGCCGCGAGTGTTTCGTAGCCCTCGCGCTGCAGGTAGCGGACGACGACGTCACGGACGATCGGCTCGTCGTCGACGACGAGAACCGTGGTCATGCCTCCATTCTGAGCCTCGGCTACGGGCTCGTGTTCCAGATCGGCGAATAGCCGGGATCGCCGGGACTCGCGTGCGCGCCGCCGGGCGAGCCGGCGCCGTCGGCGTTCGTTGCGTGGTCGGGCGGATCGACGGGGCTCGCTGCGGCATCGCCGGCCTTACCGGGCGCGAGCGTCGCCTCGCCGCTCGGCAGCGTGACGAACTGTCCCGAGTGGTCGCGCGCCTGCTGCGGTACGTTCAACACCGGGCAGACGAAATCGGCCCAAGCGGCTCCCGCGCCGGGGCCGCCGAAGATGGCGGCAACTCCGAGCACAGCCAGGATCTGCCTACGCATGCTTCTCCTCTCAGTTGGTTGAGGAAAAGCCTGGGCGCCACGGCTTACCGAGGGGTTACGGGCGCCTTACGAATCTCTGAAATCGCGTCGGTCAGCCGGGGAGGCGGGCAACGCCGTTCGCGACCTGGACGAGGCCGTCGCGCTCGAGGGCGTCGAGCGCGCGTCGATCGAGCTCTTGGACCGGGCGCGGTTCCTTCGCTATGAGGCGAAGGGCGCGTGCACGACGCTCGCGAAACGAGCCTGCGAACGGGGCTTGCTTGCGCAATGGTTGGTACCGGCTACCTGCGGATGGGCAGGCACGCGCGAGGGGGCAGCGCGAGCACCGCGGAATCCGCGCGAGGCAGACGGTCGCGCCAAGGTCCATGAGCGCCTCCGCGCTCCGTGCGCCGAACGAACCTCCCGAACGGGCGAGCACGCGCCTGACGTTCGTGTCGACGGGAAGGACCGGTTCGCCGAACGCGAAGCACGCGACGGCATCCGCGGTGTAGCGCCCGACGCCGGGCAGCTCGGTGAGGTCGCTCGGCCAGCCGCCGAGCGCGATTCGCTTCGCCGCCCGATGGAGGTTCACCGCCCGCCGGTTGTAGCCGAGGCCCTGCCAGGCTCGGATGACGTCGCCGAGAGGCGCGGCGGCGAGCGTTTCGGCCGACGGCCAGCGCTCGAGCCATTCCACGTACCGCGGCAGGACCCGATCGACCTGCGTCTGCTGGAGCATCACCTCGGCGACGAGGATCGCGTACGGGTCACGTGTCCGCCGCCACGGGAGCTCCCGCCCGTGGACGTCGAACCACGTGAGAAGAGTCGTCTCCATCACGCGGCGACGGGGGTGCGGTCGCGGGCGACCCGCTCGATCAGATCGGCTGCCTTCACCGTGCCAGGCAGGGCTTGCAGGCGGGCGGCGATCCCTGCGAGCTTCGCGTTGAGCGCGTCGTCCGCGAGCAGGCGGTCGATTGCGCCCGTGAGGTCTTCGTCCGCGAAGGCGTAGGTCGGAAGCCGGACGCCGAATCCGAGCTCGTCGACGCGCTGGGCGTTGTCGTACTGGTCCCAGAAGAGCGGCAAGACGACGCGCGGCTTGCCGAAGAAGAACGACTCGGTGATCGTGTTGTTTCCCCCGTGGGTGAGCACGAGGTCGACTTGCGGGAGGAGCGACGTCTGTGGGAGAAACTCGGCGCCGACCATGTTCGACGCGAGCGTGAGCTCCTCGTGCTGAGGCCCCATGCTGACCACGACGCCGTGCTCGGTCTCGCCGAGAACGTCGATCAGACGCTGCATGAGCTCGGTGTCCGCCGACCCGAGGCTCCCGAGGCTGAGGTAGAGGACCTTGCCGGAACCTCCGCGGACGGCGTCCGGAAGCTCGTACGCCTCGTCTGTCGTTCGGACGCACGAGTCGAGCCGATGCCACGTCGGAGCGAGGGGCTCGGCTCGTCCGTAATCGGCTTCGGCGGGATACACGTACAGGTTCAGGAACTCCGATTCGTGGATGAACTCGAGCGGCGGAAGCGGTGGGGCGCCGCGCTCCTGGACGAATGCATCGAAGTCGGCGTGCATGTCCGTGTGCGTTCGCCGGTACTCCTCTCGGAATTGCTCCCACCCCGTACGGTCCTCCGCCGCATAGCCGGAGAAGACCGGAGGCAAGGCCGGGTCCTTGAGCTCGAGCGGGTTGCACGACACGGTGCGTACCCACGGCCGCCCCGACGCGAGGATGGCGGGGAAGCAAACAACATTGTCCTCCACGATCACGTCGGGCTCGACGTCATCGAAGATCTCGGCGAGACGCTCGTCCACGTATTTCGCGCCGTCGATGAGCGCCTGCCACGTCGGCTGGATGAAGCCGGACAGTTGCTCGATCGTCGGCTTGCGGAAGATCGGAGCCGTTTCGCGGATGTAGTCCTTCCAGAACTGCCCGGGCGCCTCCTCGTGCTCCGGAGGCGGCCCGAGCCGCATCAACCGCTCCTCGAACCCCTTCGCCTCGAGCGTGCCTGCGAACGACTCTTCGACGACGAACACGACGCGCGCGCCACGTCGGCGCAACACGTCGGCGATCCCGACGCAGTTGTTCGTGGGGCCGTATGCGCCTTCGGGGAAGAAGACGACCGTCGCGCCGTCGGCACTCACGTGGGCCGAGTTTAAAGTTGGGGGATGATGGTGCGCGTCCGCTTCGCTCCGAGCCCGACCGGCTCTCTCCACATCGGAAGCGCGCTGACGGCGGTCGCAAATCGTCGGTTCGCGGACGAGCGCGACGGCGCGATGATTCTCAGAATCGACGACACCGATGCGAGCCGGTCGCAGGCCGCCGCCGAGGCCGGGATCCTTCGCGACCTCGAATGGCTCGGCATCCGGTTCGACGAGGGACCGATCCGCCAGAGCGAGCGGCGAGAGTGCTATCGCGAGGCGGCTGCGCGGCTCGTCGCCGCCGGTGGTGCGTACGAGGACGACGGGGCGATCAGGTTCCCGCAAGAGCGGCGGCCGACACTGCTACGACCGGACGGGACCGCCACGTACCACCTCGCGACGGTGGTGGACGACATCGAACTCGGGATCACGCACGTCATCCGCGGCAAGGACCACCTCTCGAACCGCCCACTTCACGAGGCGATCGCTCGCACGCTCGGCGCCGATCCACCCGAGTACATCCACCATGGCCTCCTGGTCGGCGAGGATGGTGCGAAGCTGTCCAAGCGGCACAGCGCCGCCTCCCTCGCGGACCTGCGCGAGCAGGGGATCCCGGCCGAAGCCGTGCGCCGGTATCTCGAGGAGCTGGGACTTCCCCGCGGCGACGTCCGCTTCGACGAGGCGCGCTTGGCCGGGCTTGCGGTCGACGCGATTGCGGCCCTTACGGACGAAGAGCTCGCGGCCCGAGCGGGCGTGCCTGTCGAGGCGGCCGCCGCGCTTCGCGGCGCGCGAACGCTCGTCGAGGTGCGCGAGATCGCATCGTCTCTTCTCGCGCCGCCCGCTCAACACGCCGCGGCCGAGGAGGCGCGGTCGACGCTCGAGCGCTTCCGCGAGCTACGTGCAAGCGCAAACGGCCACCTCGACACGGACGCCGCAAAACGAATAATTCAGGAGGTTCGTGCGTCGGGCGGCAATCTGCGGGCTCTGCGACTCGCGCTCACAGGCGCGGAGCGCGGTCCCGAGCTCTGGACGGTCCTCCTCGCGCTGCCGCGTGACGAAGCTCTACGACGGGTCGACGTCGCGCTCGGCAACGCTGTCGCCTGAGCGGTGGCCGCGTCCCCGGTCGCGTACGCGGTTCATCAGGAAGATCCAGAACCCGGAGAACAAGACGAACGGAAAGCAGGTACGTGAGGATCGACCACCAGGCCGATTCGCCGCTTCCGGCCGACTCGTACTGGACGCGCCGTCGTCGAGGAGCTCCTCCAGAACGACTGCGGACTGGTCGCTCGGGTAATTGGTCTCGAGCTCGCGCCCGTCTTCCATCGTGAGCTCCAGCACGCGCCCTTTGGGCCGAAACGTCGCCTAGCTCGACCGCCTCCGGCGTTTCGCGGATCAACCGCTTCGCATCGCGATCGGTGACCTCGTCCGTGCCGTCGTCCGACGGGAGGGAGCATCTGCGCCGCGAGATAGACCAGGAGCACGATGACGATGAGCGGGAACAGCGCGCTCCGTTGCCCTCGCCTCCACCACGGCTGCTCGTCGCGTTCGTCCGAAGGGATCATCGTTATAAACGGGTCCAACCCGATGCTGCTCTACAACTCATTCTCGCGACAAAAGGAAGAGCTTCCACCGCCGCCGGGGCCGATTCGGATGTACTTCTGCGGCCCGACCGTCTACCAGCGGATCCACATCGGGAACGCACGGCCGTTCATCGTCTCCATGTGGCTCAAGCGCTGGCTCGAGCTCAACGAGTACGAGGTCACGCTCGTTGAGAACGTCACCGACATCAACGACAAGATCTACGACGCTGCGCAAGCAAAGGGCATCGCGAGCGACGAGCTCGCACGCAAGGCGACGCAGTGGTACTTCGAGGACACGGAGGACCTCGGACTCGGGCGACCTGACGTCGAGCCGCTCGCGACCGAGACGCTGCCCGAGATCATCGCGCTGATCGAGGACCTGATCGAGCGTGGCCTCGCGTATGCGTCGAGCGGCGACGTCTATTTCCGCGTCGCACGCTTCTCCGACTACGGCGCGCTCTCCGGAGCGCAGCTCGACGACATGGTCGCGCAGGAGCCGAGCGACCTGAAGGAAGACCCGCGCGACTTCGCGCTTTGGAAGGCGACGAAGCCGAGCGAGGACACCTCATGGGACTCGCCGTGGGGAGCGGGTCGTCCGGGCTGGCACATCGAGTGCTCGGCGATGGCGGAGAAGCACCTCGGGCCATCGTTCGAAATCCACGGCGGCGGCATCGATCTCCGCTTCCCGCACCACGAGAACGAGGTCGCACAGTCGCGCGGCGCCGGGCGCGAGTTCGCGCGCGTCTGGACGCACAACGGCCTCCTTCAGATGGACGAGGAGAAGATGTCGAAGTCGGTCGGAAACATCGTCTCGCTGCGCGAGGTCCTCGACCGTTGGGGGCGTGACCCGATCCTGGTTTATTACCTCGGCGGGCATTACCGCAGCCCGATCGATTTCTCGGACGAGGCGATGGAGGCCGCGGCGTCACAAGCCGAAGCGTTCGCGACAGCCTTTCGCGTCGCCGCGTCGCGCCGAAGTGAGCGAACCTGGGACGATTTCGCAGCCGCGCTCGAGGACGACTTCGGCACCCCGGAAGCGCTTGCGATCCTGCACGAGTGGCGCGCGGACGGTCAGATCGACCTCCTCGAGCGGGGTCTCTCCGTCTTCGGCCTTGCCGTGCGCGCGCGCGAAGCGGAGGCTCCGGCCGAGGTTCGCCGGCTTGCGCTAGAGCGGCAGGCGGCACGCGAGCGCGGTGACTTCGCCGAGGCCGATCGGCTTCGCGCGGAGATTGCGGAGCGCGGGTGGGAAGTGCAGGACGTCGCCGACGGCTTTCGCCTGATCCCGCGGACGTGACGCGCGAGCTCGTCTACGGGCGACGGCCGGTGCGCGAGGTCCTCCGCGCGGGGAGAAGGCAAGTGCTCGACCTTTTGGCGAGCGAGCGGGCCCTTGCTGCGGAGTCTTGGCTCCGTGAGCTCAGTGGACTGCGCGTTCACCTCCGGCCCGAGTCCGCGCTGACGGCCGAGGCCGGCAGCCGCGACCATCAGGGCGTCGTGGCGTGGTGCGAGCCGTATCGCTACGGCGACGCCTATGAGCTCGCCGAGACGGACCGGCCGCTCATCGCCTGCCTCGATCAGGTCACCGACCCGCACAACCTCGGCGCGATCTGCCGCAGCGCCGAAGGCGCGGGCGCCACGGCTGTCGTCGTCCCCGAGCACAACGCCGCGCGCGTCACGGCGGCGGTCTCGCGGGCGTCGGCGGGCGCCGTCGAGCACGTCCCCGTCGCGGTCGTCGTGAACCTGGCCCGCTACATCAGCGACGTCAAGAGCGGAGACCTGTGGGCGTGGGGAGCGGCCGGCGAGGCGGCGACGACCGTCTGGTCGACCGACTTCGCCGGCGGAACCCTCCTCGTCTTCGGGTCGGAAGGGCGCGGGATCCGGCCCGGGGTTCGCAAGGTGTGCGACCACGCGTTCTCGATCCCGCTGGCGGGGAAGATCGAGTCGCTGAACGTGAGCGTCGCGGCAGGGATCGCGCTGTTCGAGGCAAGCCGTCAACGCAGTGCCTGATCCGACCCTCTATCTGTTCGACGGCTATAACCTCCTCCACGCCTCGGGCAGCGCCGACCGGCAGCAGCTGATCGACCGTCTCGCCAGCTACGTCGCCGTCCGCGGTGCGCGCGGCGTGATCGTCTTCGACGGCGTCGGCGAGGACGCTGTGCATGGACCGCTGGAGGTCCGTTTCGCGCCTTCGGCCGATCGCCTGCTGGAGCGTCTCGCCGCCGCGCATCGCGAGACCGAGCGGATTCGCCTCGTCTCGTCCGACCACGCAATCCGTGGGACCGCGGGGCAGGAGGTTGGCAAGCGCACGTCGAACGAGTTCCTGCGCGAATTGGGCGCGGCCGCCGGCGACCACCGTTCGGCGGGACCCCGAACCCCGATCGAGGACGCGCTCGACGAAACCACGCGGGCGCGGCTCGACGAGTGGCGCCGGAAACGGACTTGAACTTTCCAGAGAACCTTGCTACGGTTCCGTAACCTTCAAGTCGAGGGTTAGGGTTGTCCGTCGAGGCAATGCCCTCGCCGCCCACGAACGGAGGTAGCCCGATGCCTCGTCGCCAGCTGGCCACCGCACGACCCCCCGAACGGGCACGCGAGCGCGAGGGCGATGACCTCCGCCTCGTGATCCGCGCGCGAAACGGGGACAGTGCCGCCCTCGACACGTTGATCCGCAAGTACACGGGGTTCGTCCGTCTCAAGGCGAGCTCGTACTTCATCGCCGGCGGTGAGTCCGACGACCTGATCCAGGAAGGTCTCATCGGCCTCTACAAGGCGGTCCGCGATTTCCGCTCGGACAAGGAGACGTCCTTCCGAAGCTTCGCGGAGCTCTGCATAACGCGTCAGATCATCACGGCGATCAAGGCGGCGACGCGCTTCAAGCATCAGGCGCTCAACGCGTACGTGTCGTTCAGCCAGACGCCCGCCGGTCAGGACGACGGCGACTGTACGCTGGGCGACGCGTTACCAGGGCCCGGCGTCGAGGATCCGGCGATCTGCGTCATCTCGACGGAAGAGCTCCAGAGCCTGGTCTTCACGCTCGGCACAGGTCTCTCGCCGCTCGAGTCCGACGCGCTTCGCCTGTACATGGAAGGCCTCTCGTACGAGCAGATGGCCGAGGAGCTTGGCTGCGATACGAAGACGATCGACAACGCGCTCCAGCGCGTGAAGCGCAAGGTTCTGGCGCACCAGCAATCCCGTCAGGTCCTCCTGTAGCGTCGGCCTCCGTACCCGCGACCCCCGTTCGTGGCTGCGTGCCCGAACAGTCACCGCTCGGGCTCCGTCGGCGCGCGGAGGCCGGGCTACCATGGCCGCAGGCCGGTGTAGCTCAACTGGTAGAGCAGCGCTCTTGTAAGGCGAAGGTTGGAGGTTCGAGTCCTCTCACCGGCTCTTCGGGCAAGGTCGCGTCGCCGCAAGCGGGCGCTCCCTGAGTTTCAAGAGCACGCTGCCCGGTCAGGAATGTGGGCACTCGCGCGCGCGTTTTTCTAGGCATGAGAACGTTGACTGA
Organism: Actinomycetota bacterium; assembly: GCA_030862005.1. GTDB lineage: Bacteria > Actinomycetota > Thermoleophilia > Gaiellales > Gaiellaceae > JACCYG01. The sequence goes on from JALZEM010000003.1 coordinate 9,807, forward strand.
CATTCGCCGTGAGCTCGACGAGGCCTCCGAGCGCAGAGTCGCGCTCTGGGAGGAGCTTTCCGAGGGCCACGACGCTGCGAAGGCCGCCGAGGCGGCGGGCTTGTCGAGACGAATCGAGGAGCTCTGGGTCGAGGCGCGCATCGCCCAGGCGCGGGCGCGCTACGGCCCGTCGGAGGAGATCATCTCGCGCGCACGCGCCGAGGATCGCCTCGATCGTGAAGCGCGGAGGTGGCGGACGGCCGCGTAGGATCCGGATTCTCCGGCCCGGATCCGGCACGTCCGTCGCGGGTTACGCGGCGAGTCGTGCCGACGACTCGAGCAGGCGGTCCGCAGCGAATGGCATCAAGTAGCCACAGCGCTTGCACACGATCATGATCACCTGAATCGAGTCGTTGGCGCCGTCGCCGCCCGCCTCGATCCAACATACGCGCTGTGCGACGCCCATGTGGTCGACGGCACGGCAGAGCGGGCAGGAGACGGCGAAGCGGGCGAGATGCTCTTCGACCGCGGCGACGTCAATACTCGGAACGGTCGTTGCGACAGCCATGTGCCGAACGTAGCGTCGGCTCGGGCGCGCGGCGTCCCCCGAGAGAGCGATCCACGAGACTTTGTCAACTCCCTTGCAGATCCTGCTTGTTTCGTCCATGTACCCGGGGCCGAACGACCCGGACTTCGGCGTCTTCGTGCAGCAGATCGTCGTGGAGCTCGAGCGCGACGGCCACACCGTCGATCGCGCCGTCGTCGACGAGCGGGGCCGGTCCCTTCGGAAGCAGCTCCGGCTGGCGAAGGACGCGCTTTCGCGTATGCGACGAGGTCCGGACGTCGTCTATGCGCACTACCTGTTCCCCGCAGGGGCCGTCGGGGCGGTTGCCGCGCAGCTGGCGCGCGCCCCCCTTATCCTGACGGCGCACGGGCGGGACGTGCGGAACATCGCGACGATTCGCGGCGTCCGCAGCGCGACACGCTTCGCCGTGACCCGCGCCGACACCGTGATCGCGGTATCCGATTACCTCCGGCGCGAGCTGGTTGCGAAGCTCCCGGAGGTCGAGGGTAAGGTCGAGGTGGTCTCGAGCGGTGTCGACCTCGACCGCTTTCGCAACCGAGACGCGGGCGAAGCCCGGCGCGAAGTCGGCTGGGAGACGGAAGGCCCGCACGTTCTCTTCGTCGGCACACTCGACGAGCGGAAGAACGTCATCCGCCTCGCAGACGCGTTCGACCGCCTGGGCTACGGGAGCCTCGCGTTCGTAGGTGACGGCCCAGCGCGGTCGATCCTGGAAGGTGGGGCGCGGGTGCGGGTCGTCGGGCGCGTGCCGCACGCGTCCGTCGCCGACTGGATCGCGGCCTCTGACGTTCTGTGCCAGCCGAGCCTGATCGAGCCGTTTGGGCAAGCGTTGCTCGAGGCGATGGCAAGTGAGCGCTCGGTCGTCGCGACGCGTGTCGGAGGACCCCCGGAGTTCGTGACGCCGGAAGCGGGCGTCCTCGTCGACCCCGTGAGCGTCGACTCGATCGTCGCCGGGCTCGAACGCGCGCTTGCGCTTCCCCGCCCGAACCGCGCCGCGCGTGCCGAAGCAGCGAAACACGACGTTCGGACACAGGCGAAGCGGGTCGCGGCCCTGCTCGAGCGCGCGATCACGGCCGCCGCCGGGCGGGCACAATGACGGCGATGGACGGCCACGGCCACGGCCACGTGCACACGAGCGCCTCCGCCGACCGCCGACTCCTAGCCGTCTCCCTTGCTCTGTTCGTCGTCTTCGTGGGCATCGAGATCGTCGTAGGTCTCGTCGCGAGGTCGCTCGCGCTCCTCGCCGATGCCGGACACATGCTCACCGACGCCGCCGCGCTCGGGCTCGCCCTCTTCGCCGCTTGGGCGGCAACACGGCCGGCGCGCGGGCGCTGGACGTTCGGCTTCGCGCGCGCCGAGATCCTGGCCGCGCAGGCGAACGGGATCGCACTGGCGCTCATCGCCGTCTGGATCGGCTACGAGGGGATTCGGCGCCTGATCGACCCGCCCGAGGTGCGGGCCGGCCTCGTCGCAGTCGTCGCCGTCGTCGGAATCGCGATGAACGTCGTCGTCCTCGCTCTCCTCTCGCGCGCCGACCGGCGAAGCCTGAACGTCCGCGGCGCGTACCTGCACATCGCAACCGATGCGGCCGCTTTCGTCGCTACGGCGATCGCGGCGGCTCTCATCCTCGCGACCGGATGGGATCGCTTCGACCCCCTCGCGTCGCTGTTCGTCGCCGCCCTCGCGCTCGCGGCGAGCTGGTCGCTTCTAAAGGAGTCAGGCCGGATCTTCCTCGAAGGAGCCCCGTCGTCGGCTCCGCCCGCGGACGTCGGACAAGCCCTCGCGTCGCACCCGGGCGTGATCGAAGCGCACGACTTGCACGTGTGGACGGTGACGAGCGGGTTTCCCGCGCTCTCCGCTCACGTTCTGGTCGAGCCGGAAGGGGACTGCCATCGGATTCGGCTCGAGCTCGAGCGCATGCTCCACGACCGCTTCGGCATCGACCATTCGACGTTGCAGGTCGATCATGTCGGCGTCGAGCGCGGCCTCTCGATCGCCAAATCGGCAAATTAACGCGTTTTCCTGCGCAAAATGCTTCCACTTTCTCGCAAAAAGTGGATAAGCTTAATGGGTGAAAGGGCGGGAACGGCTCAAGGTTGTGATTGCGGATGATCATGCGCTCTTCGGCGAGAGCGTCCAGGCGCTCCTGAGCGGCGAGCAGAAGATCGACGTCGTTGGCCGTGCGGAGAACGGCGAGGAGGCCGTGAGCCTCGCGTTCCACCTCGCGCCCGACGTCGTCTTGATGGATGTCAGCATGCCCGTCCTCGACGGTTTCGGGGCGGCGAGGCGGATCCGGGAGGCGCTCCCCGACACCTGCATCCTCTTCCTGACCGGCTCGAACGCACCGGCCGACATCGCGCAGGCGCGGGCCGCCGGGGGGTCGGGCTACATCACGAAGGACCGGATCGCGACAGAGCTCGTCGAGGCGATCTACGCAGCGGCCGGCGACTGCTAACGCCGCTATCCTGAGCCGGTGCTCGGCGCTCTAGCCGCATTCCACGTTCTCATCTCGGTCTTCCTCGTCGTCCTGATCCTGATGCACTCGGGCCGCGATACGGGGTTCGGCGGGCTCGGCTTCACGCCGGCGTCACAGGGTGGCCAGCACATCGTCGAGCGGAACCTGACGCGGTTGACGGTCGTCGTCGCCCTGATCTTCGCGGCGAACACCATCGCGCTCTTCTACGCCTTCGACTGAGATGCCGTACGCACGCCTATGGCTTCCGGCCGTCCTCGTCGTCGTGCCCGCGCTCGCGATCGGATTCGCGTGGGGAGGTGACGCGGCGATCGTCTACGCGTTCTTTGCCGGAATCGCCGCGCTGATGGCGGTCGCCGTCGGCGTCGGTGGAGACTGGACGCGCGACGTGAGCCGCGGTCGCTTCGCCCGTCGCGACGACCGCGACCGCTAGCCGGTCACAGCCCCGGGCCCGAGCCGCTTCCGACGATCGTGAAGGTCTCTGTCGCGAGCGCGGGGACGAGAGCCGCGAACGGATAGCGCTCGTCGTAGTAGTCGCTCAGGTTGACGCACTCGAGCTCGCGTGAGAGGCCGAGAAGCCGCGCGACGAGCGCTGGAAACGACGTGGTGAACCGAAGGTTGACGAGCGGGCGGGTCACGCGGCCCGCCTCGACGCGGAAGGTGCCGTCGCGTGTCATCCCCGTGATCAGCCCCTCGCGCGGGTCGACGATGTTCAAGTAGTGGAGGCGCGTCACGTAGATCCCGTCCTCGACGCGCTCGATGAGCTCGTCGACCGTCGCATCGCCCTCATGCACGACCAGGTTGAAGGGGAGCGGCCCATGTGCCTGCGCGGGCGCCGCGAGTGCGTGGCCGGTCGAGTTCCTGCCCGCCCGCGCGGCCGTGCGCCGGTCCCAGACAACGTCGCGTGCGACCCCTTCCTCGATGAGGGTCACCGGCTGCTTCGGGACGCCTTCGAAATCGAACGCCTTCGGCAGGCCGCGAGGGTCGCGACCGTCGTCCCGGAGGGAGAAGCTTGGGTGGAAGATCTGTTCGCCGATTCGCCCGGCGAGGTATCCCCGTTCTTCAAGGAGCGACAAGGCGCCGAGCGACGTGAACGCGAAATACCACAGAAGCTCCGCCACGGCGTACGGCTCGAGAACGGCACGGCACACCCCGGCGTCGAAGTCGGAAGCGCCCTTCGTTCGTCGTGCCTTGTCAGCGGCCTCCCGCGTGACCGCCGCCGAGTCGAGCTCCCCTGCGCGCCAAGACGTCGCTTCGGCATAGCCGGATTGGCCGTCGGACGCGGCAAGGGCCCGAATCGTGGCGTCGGTCATCGTCTGCGCCGCGGTAAGGCCCGTGCTCGACGCGATCGCGAGCTCTGTCACGCCGCTCGTGAAATAGCCGTAGAGCGCGTATTCCGGCGCCGCGTCGATCGCGCTCCACGCACGATCGGCTTGCTCCTCCGGAGGCAGGGCCGCAGTCTCTTCGTCGAATCCCTCGACGGGTGGTGCGGCCGAGGGAGGGGGAAGGCCGGGAAAGCCCGGATCGGGGGGGGCGTTGTCGGCGGCCTCGGCCGCGCGCGACGCCGCTGCGCGAAGACCGTCCAGGTCGGTCCGGTTCGTAGACGAGGCGCCCACGCGCCCGCCGCGCACGACCCGGATCGTGACCGACTCGTCCTCGATCAGCGTCGGCTGGTGGACCGTCGACCCCGCGAACCGGGCAAAGCCCGAGCGCTCCAGGTGCACGAGTGCGTCGACCTCGTCTCCGCTCGCAACGTGACAGGCTTCCGTAGCAATCTCGAGCGCACGGTCCCGCGGGTTCACGAGCGGACGCCCACATGGACGTCGCGGAACCGGGC
>JALZEM010000017.1 GCA_030862005.1 Actinomycetota bacterium
ATCGCGGTCGCCGCCGCAGCCGAAGACGCAGACGACGCGTCCCGCCGCGAGCGAGCGGGCCTCGCGCAGGACGTTCTCGAGCGCGTCCGGCGTGTGGGCGTAGTCCACTAGAACGGTAAAGGGCTGCCCCTCGTCCACGGCTTCGAAGCGGCCGGGAACTCCCTTAATGTGGGCGATGCCACTGGCAATCGCGTCCGCCTGGATCCCAAGAAGACGCCCGGCCGCAACGGCGCCGAGGACGTTCTCGACGTTGAAGCGACCGCGAAGCCGCGTCTCGATCGGAATCTGCGCGGCGACCAAGCGCGCGCCCTCCGCTGTGAGTTCGAGATCGTCGGGGCGCACGGCAGCATCGTCGGCGAACCCGAAGGTCAGTGGCGTCTCGCCGAGCGCGGCGAGCTCCTCGGCCAGGTGCCGACCGTATGCGTCGCCGACGTTGACCGCGGCGGGTGGTCGCTCGCCGTCCGGATCCGTCTCGACAAAGAGGCGCCGCTTTGCGTCGTAGTACGCCTCGAGCGTGCCGTGCAAGTCGAGGTGGTCCTGCGTCAGGTTGGTGAACACGAGCGCCGCGAAGCGGACGCCGACGAGGCGCTTGAGCTCGGAGCCGTGCGAGGAGGCTTCCATGGCGCAGCTTCGATCGCCGGCGTCGAGCATCTCGCGAAACGTCCGCTGGAGATCGATCGCCTCCGGTGTCGTGCGGAGCACGGCGCGGCGCTCGCCGCCGATCCGGCTCTCGATCGTACCGAGAAGACCGGGCCGCCGACCCGCAGCAGCGAGGATCGAGAAGAGCAGGAACGCCGTCGTGGTCTTCCCGTTCGTCCCCGTCACCCCGGCGATCTCGAGATCGCGCGTCGGGTAGCCGAAGAACGCATCGGCCGCTCGAGCCATGGCCGCACGCGCGTCATCGACGACGAGTTGCGGGACGGACACCTCGAGCACGCGCTCGACGACGAGCGCACGCGCACCGTGTGCGACGGCGTCCGACGCGAAGTCGTGGCCGTCGGCCTTCAGACCTGGCACGCAGACGAAGAGTGACCCCGGACTCACGCGGCGCGCGTCATACGCGAGGTCGATGATGTCGACAGGGGCCGGATTGACCGTGCGAAGCGGGCGCACGGCGGCGCTCAGGGCGTCGAGGTCGATGGCGGCCGATTCTACCACCGGGCGACTCGTTCCATCGCGCTCCGTCGTCGCAGAAAACCCTTGATTTGCGGCACGTTTCGGCACAGTACGTCACCCACACGCGCGCGTTTCGCCGCTAGACTCGAACCCGAGGGTGGTGGGGTGGGCTCCCCCACGGGCGACCGATTCAGCCGGCCGTCGGCGCGCCTTATTCAGCGGTCATGCCGTTTTTCGGCGCGTCAGGCGGGACGTCGAGATACTCGAGCGCGTACTGGGCGATCTTGGCGAATGCCGGCGCCGCGACCGTGCCGCCCCAGATCGTGCCGCGCGGCTCGTCGACCGTGACGAGGATGACAAGCCGCGGCGCGGTTGCCGGGACGAAACCGACGAACGAGCCGACGTAGCGGGAATCCGAGTACCCGCCCCGTACGGGATCGGGCTTCGCGGCCGTCCCCGTCTTCCCGGCGACCGTGTAGCCCGCCACCTGCGCCTCGCCGCCGGAGCCCGTCTCGACGACACCGCGCAGCATCGCAGTCAACTGCCGCGCCGTCACGGACGAGATGATCCGGCGCCTGCCGCGCGTCCGAGGAGGCTCGCCCTCCACGCGCTCGACGACGTGCGGCTGCAGCGCGACGCCGCGGTTCGCGATCGCCGCATACGTCCTCGCCATCTGGAGCGACGTCACGGCGATGCCCTGCCCGATCGGAACGTTGCCGATCGTCGAGCCCGACCACTCCTCCGCGGGCAGCACGATCCCCGGGGTCTCGCCCGGATAGTCGAGTCCGGTTACGTGCCCGAACCCGAAGCGGTCGATCCAGCGGCTCAGGTTCTCACGCCCCAGCCCGAGCGCGAGTGTCACGACGCCGACGTTCGACGAGTGCGAGAGGATCTGAGCCACGGTCATCGTCTCGGCGCCACGCTCCTCGGCATCATGGATCACACGGTCGGAGACCCGGATCGAGTACGGAAGCCGGTACTTGGTCGTGGGCGCCACCATCCCGCTCTCGAGAGCGGCGGCAAGCGTGACGACCTTGAACGTGGACCCCGGCTCGTACGTATCCGTGACGGCGCGATTCCGCTGCCGCTCACGACCGACAGTCGGGAACCGGTTGGCGTCGAATCCCGGCTCGACGGCCATCGCGAGGACGCCGCCGGTGCGCGGGTCGACGACCACGGCGGTGGCCGACTCTGCCGTCCAGCGGGCGCGCGTCTCCCGCAGAACGCGCTCGACGTGCCGCTGGATCACGTTGTCGAGCGTGAGGACGACGTCGCGGCCATCGCGGACCTCCTTGGCCTCGATCGTGTCCAACCGCCGCCCGAACGGGTCGCGGACGACCGTCTCGACGCCGTTCGCGCCCGCGAGCGCCTGGTCGAGCTCGAGCTCCAGCCCCGCCAGGCCGCGGTTGTCGACCCCGGCGTATCCGACGATCTCCGAAGCAACCCTTCGCTGCGGATAGACGCGCCGCTCCTCCGGGTAGAAGCCGAGACCGACGATCGCCTCGCGGCGGAGCTGCTCCGCCGCGTGCGGATCAGCCTTCCGCGCGACGAACACGAATCCGCGCGTTCGGTCGCTCAGCAGCGGGAGCAACTTCGCCGGATCGAGGCCGAGCGCTCGGCCGGCCGCCATCGCGACAGCCTGTGGATCTCGGATCTGCTTGGGGTTGGCGTAGACGGTGGTCGCCGGCTCGCCGACCGCAAGCTCCACGCCAATGCGGTCGTAGATCGCGCCGCGCCGCGCCGGAACGGCGACAGTCTCGCGATGCTGGCTCGCGGCCAGGCGGTCGAGTGGCGCCGCTCGCACTGCTTGAAGCCAGGTTGCCCGGACGAGCGCGGCTGCGAAGACGAGCGCGAAGACCGCGACGACGAGGCGGATGCGGCGGTTGACGACGCGGGTTGTCACGGGTTCCGCGCGCGGACGCGCACGTACGTCATCTCGGTCGGTCGGACCAGCCCGAGCTCGTCGCGCGCGATCGCCTCGACCCGCGCCGCCGCCGCGAGGCTCGAGAGCTCCGAAGCAGCGGCCGCATTGCCCGTGGTCAGCTCCTGCTTCTTCTCGTTCAGACGCTGCACCTCGAGGTTGAGCCGAAGCGCCGTGACGTTCAGGGCGACGATCCCCGCGAGGAGCGCTGTGACGAAGACGATCCAGACGAGGCCTCCCGCGATGCGCGGGCGGCTCGCAGGACGCGCGCGCGCCTTCGGGGTCGCCGCCGGCC
>JALZEM010000019.1 GCA_030862005.1 Actinomycetota bacterium
CCGCGAACGTAGAGGTCGTCGCGATGGAACGTGATGTCGAGTGTCCCGAGCGCGACGTCGCGGTCCGTGAACTGGCCGATCAGGCGCCGGAGCCGCTGCGCGAGCGGGACGCCGCGCGTGTGGATCCCGACGAGAGCGACGTGATCGAGGTTCGTGTTTCGCTCGACGATCTCGTGCGCGATCCTCGCGAGAGTTCGTTCGATCGCATCGGCGTCGAGCAAGGCCCTCGACGCGCGGGTAAGCGCAGCCAAAAATCCTCCTTTCCGGCCTCACGGGACCGAGTTAAAGGGTCAGGCGGGAACCTAGCGGACCCGGCCGGACGGAGCGCATCTCCGTCCGCCAAAGGCACCGCTTTTCCGCCCACGGCGCCTCGTCGTCCTTAATCACGCGCGTGGAGGATGACCCCAGGGGCCTTCGGCCCCTCGCCCCCTGCCGCGAGCGTAGCGCGGAAGTCGTTACGCGTGGGTCACGGCCCATCGCGTCTTCCGTCCTTCTCCGTGCCGAATCTGCGGTTGGATCCGGCGACGCATCGCTGAGCCGCCGGCTTTCCCTTCCGCTGCACGGAGGCGAAGATGTCGCGATCAGCGCGCCGGAGAGGCGCGCCGGCCGGCCGCCGGCCATTCGGGCTCGACCGCTACGGCCCGACGAGCTCGTCCGGATCGGTCATCGCTTCGATCGCGTGCTGCGCAGCCTCGAGCGACTCGTCCGGCACGAGGACCTTCGTCGGCGCATCATCGAGCGCGGCCGGATGGTGCTCGACCGCCGATTGCAGTTCCGAGGGGATCCCTGCCGACTGAAGAATCGCCTGGACCTCCTCGGCCTCGGTCAGGTCGCGCGTCACCGTGACTTGCACCATGCCCATTCGGCTCGGCCTCCTCCCGGCGTCCCAGCGCCCCGCCCTTCACGAGGCGCGGAGCGCCTCGCTCCGGGAACGGGACGTCGATCATATCGAAGTCCCTCGGCACGACCGTCTCCGGGAAAACGGTCCTTGCCTCGCGCGCAATCTCAGGACCGAAGTAGCGGTTCGACAGGTGCGTGAGGACGAGTACCTTGACGCCGGCGGCCCGTGCGAGCTCCGCAGCATCGAGAGCCGTCGAGTGTCCCGTTTCGTCCGCGCGCTCGCGCTCTTCGTCCGCGAACGTGGCTTCATGGACGAGCACCTCCGCATCCCGCGCTGCGTCCAGCACCGACCGTGCCGGGCGCGTATCGCCGGTGACGACGACCTTCCGTCCACGGCGCGGCGGGCCGAGGACCTGCTCGGGACGCACGGTCGCCCCGTCGCGGACGGCGATCGTCTCGCCACGCTGGAGCGCGCCGAACAGCGGACCCATGGGAACGCCGAGCGTCGTCGCCGCTTCGACGTTGAACTCGCCGGGCCTCGCATCTTCGACGAGCGAATAGCCGATCGCCGAGTGGCCGTGATGAACCTTGAACACAGCCATCCGGTAGCCCTCTCGGCCGAGGATGTCACCCGGTCGCAGCTCTACGAGCGAGTACGTATACGTCAGCTTCCCGAAGATCCGCTGGAGGGAGCCGAAGAGGTCGACGAGCCCAGGCGGCCCATAGACGGTGAGCGGAATCTCGCGTCCGCGAAGCGCGAACGTCTTCATCATCCCGGGCAGACCAAGATAGTGGTCCGCGTGATAGTGCGTCAGGAACACCTCGGGCAGCTCAACGAGCCCGATCGTCGACCGCAGCAGCTGCCGCTGCGTTCCCTCGCCGCAGTCGAAGAGGAGGCGCTCGCCCCCGCGCCGAACGAGCAGCCCGGACGGCGCGCGACGAGCCGTCGGCACCGACCCTGATGTGCCGAGAAACACGAGGTCGAGGTCCACGCAGCAAGTGTACGGCGGTGAATTTCACGAGGCCGGGAGCGCGAGGACCATGCCAGGCACGAGTAACGACGTCGCGAGCCGGTTTCGCTCCTTGATCCGCCACACGGCCTCACGCGGATCGCCGTCATAGCGAGCGGCCGCGATCGCCCACAAGGTGTCACCGGCCCGAACGACGTACCGCGACTCGGGCGCAGCGCTCCTCGACGGGCGCGCGGCCCCCAGGACGAGGAGGAGAATCACCAACAGGATCAGCGAGAAGGAAATCAGTCGCGCGAACATATGTTCGCACATGCTACGAACGCCGCCGGACGGCGCGGAAGGGCGGATCTCTAGCGGGCGAGCTCGATGAGCATCGGCGTGCGGTCGCGAACGACCGCCATCGTGTGCGACGGTGCGCGGCGCCGCTCCGTCGGGCTACCTGGATTTACGATCCACACGCCTTCGTGCAGCGCAGCCTCCGGCCAGTGCGTATGGCCGTAGATGATCGCCTCGCACTCCGGAAACCACGCACGAAGCCGCTCGTAGCGGCCGTGGCGCGGGCCGGGATCGTGAACGAGACCCAGGCGAAGGCCGCCCGCATCGACAATCGAGCGTTCCGGAAGCATGGCCCGAAGATCAGGAGCGTCCATGTTTCCGTGTACCGCTTCCACCCCGGCCAGTTCGCGTAGCTCCGCGAGCACGCTCACGGCGACGAAATCCCCCACGTGGACGATGAGCTCCGCGCCGGCGAGCACACGAACGCACTCGTCCGGAAGCCGCCGGGCGCCGCGCGGGAGGTGTGTATCGCCGATGAGCGCGATCAGGGGACGGGCACCCTCACGTCACCCGTCGCGCCGCGGCCGGTTCACGCAGGCTCGTCGAGGAAACGACCGTCGCGATAGACGACGTCGCCGTCGGCGAAGACCTCGCTCCCCGCACGCAGATCGCACACGAGGTCCCAGTGGAGCGCGGACTGGTTCTGCCCGCCGCTTTCCGGGTACGCCTTACCGAGCGCCAGATGCACGGTGCCGCCGATCTTCTCGTCGAAGAGGGTGTGCATCGTGAACTCGCGGATCGCCTCGTTGAGGCCGAACGCGAACTCGCCGACGCGGTGAGCGCCGTCGTCGAGCGCGAGCATCTCGTCGAGAAACGCCTGTCCCCGCCGCGCCGTCGCCTCGACGACCTCCCCAGCTTCGAACCGAAGATGAATTCCCTCGACGCTCCGGCCCTGGAACGCGGCGGGGTACGTGAACGAGATCTCGCCGTCGACCTTCGTCTCGACGGGGCCGGTGAAGACCTCGCCGTCAGGAAGATTCTCCTTGCCGTCGCACGGAATCCACCTGCGCCCTCCGACGCCGAGAGTGAGGTCGGTGCCGTTGGCGACGACGCGGATCTCGCGCTTCGTGTTCAGCCAGTCGGCGAGCTTCCGAAGGCGACCGCCGAACTCGCGCCACGATCCGACCGGATCGTCACGATCCACGAACGCCGCGCTGAACACGAAGTCTTCGTACTCGGAGAGCGACATCTGTGCATCCTGCGCCGCCGCGTTCGTGGGAAAGAGCGTGACGGCCCAGCGGAACTCGCCACGCGCCGCGCCTTCGAGCTGCCGGTCACGGATACGCTCACGGGCGCGGTTTGCGAGGGCTTGTCGCGCGGGATCGACACCCGAGAAATTCCGTGTGTTGTAGTCCGACTCAAAAGCCATCCGCACGTC
>JALZEM010000048.1 GCA_030862005.1 Actinomycetota bacterium
ATTTACTTCAAGTGGATCCACAACTACGAGTACGGCCGGAACTGGTGAGGTGAGCAATGCCTGACGGAAACGACACGATGAAGACCGGCCGCGGCATCCAGCCCGTGGTCGACAACCCGAAGCTCCCCCTGATGACCGACACGCCGCCCCGCCCGAGGCGGATCGAGGGGAAGATCCTGCGGATGGCGGAGGAGCCGAAGCCCGACACGGGCAAGCAGAAGCGCATGTCGCCGTTCCGCAAGGCGGCCGCCGCGCGCGCCCCGAAGGTGCGTCCTGATCAGAAGGAGGCGAAGGTGACGAGAGCGGAGTCCGCCCAGCAGCCGGAGGGCTACGTCCGGCTGCGCCTCCGCGTCAAGGACGGCGAGATGTCCGTCGTCGGCGCGAAGGCTGTCGAGGGGCCACTCGTCGAGCCGAAGCTCCAGGGCGCGCTCGCATACGAGGTGACGGTGGGCCAGAAGAGGGTCGCAGCCGGGGGGATCCCGGACGTCGGCGAACGGCGCTCCTTCCCGGACCCGCAGGGGAAGGGCGAGATGAGCGGCCACCACGTGGAGAAGCTCAAGACGTATGAGGTGAACGTCCGGGTTCCGAAGGAACGCGTCTCCGCAGCCGACCTCCAGCGGCTTGAGATCGCGCTCTACAGGATGAAGGAGGAGTTGCCCGAGGCCCGGGTCGACAGGCTCCCGGCCGGCCCGATCGGCGCGCAGTTCGGGCGCCAGCTCCGGGAGGTGGGGAGGATGAAGGGGATTCGGCCCGACCGGCTCGACGAGCCCGTCGCACAGCAGGTGCGGAAGGCCTTCGGGTAGCGACCAAGCGGTCCAGCTAGGCGGCGCGCTGCGCGATGTCTACGAGGTATGCGTCGCGCAGCATGCGCCCGAGGCTCTCCGCTTCGGCGTCGTCGAGCATGTCGCGAGCGAGCACCTCGAGCTCGTACGGGTAAGCGATCTCTGCGCGGTAGCCGGCGGTGTGCGGCAGGACGCTCCCCCAGAGCTGTACCAGCCCGATGACGATCGGATGGGGCAGCGCCGACTGTGCCCAGCGCGCCCACTCGAGCGCCGCCTCGCGGCTGGTGAGGGCGTAGATGCCGCACGCGCATGCGCGCGCCGGCGCCGGATGGTCGGCGCACGCGGCGGCGAAGGCCTCCCGCGGCGCCCACGGATCGCCGTAGACGCAGGACTCGAGTACGGGCTCCACGAGTCCGCCGTCCGAGCCCGAGCCGAGGCGCCAGATGCGCCAGGCGAGGATCGGCTCGGTCCGCGTCATGCCGGGACGCGGTCTGGTTCGCGCGCGGGCACCGGAGCGGGCTCTGGAACCTCGACCGGCCCGGGAACGGGATCGACGGCCGGAATGATCTCGATCTCCGGCTCGAGCGGATCGGGAATCCCGATTTCTGTCACCGCTTTTCCTCCTCGTGGTCGCGTCCCTGGAGACGCGAAGGCCGCTTGCGCGGCCTGCCGCAATCCAACGGTCGAAGCCTGGGGCACGTTGCGGGCGCAGTCAACCCCCATGCAGACTGACGACATTGGCTGCATTCAGCCGTGACGCGGTCGCTGCTGGCGTGCGCCTGCCGCGACCGGCTGACACACGTCCAGGTGACCGGGCTCCTCTGTCGCATCTGGCCACCGCGCGATCGCCGCCGAGGGTGCCGCCCGCTTCGGCGCGGCTTGACACCCGGGCGGGCCGTGGAAGGCTGGCGCGAGGCTACGGAGGGAGTCGCTCGTGAGTCCCGGACGCGGGGAGGACGACTCTGCGGCGGCCGGCATGGGCATCGGCGGCAACGCGACCGCCCGAATTCAGGTCGGCCGTTTCGTCCTCGAATTCGGCTCCCCGGGGGAACGCGCGCCGGCTTGGCGGCGGGCAGACAGCCGATCGAGCGCGCTCCGCGCCGCGCTGAGCCAGCCGGAATCGCCTGATGCGCTCGCCGGCGCCGACGAGGGCATCGACGACGCCGAGAGCGTGACGGGCAAAGTCGCGCGCGCTCGAGCTTTTCACCGCCCTCGCGGAGGACAAGATCATCGACCGCAAGGTCTTCGTGAAGGAGGTCGACGTCCAACTCGCCGCGCGCGAGCGGCTCGACCGCGAGGTCCGCCATTCGCTCCAGCACGACGCGAGCTACGCGACTGCCTGAACTGGCATCAATCGAAGCTCGCTTCGGAACCAAACTCGGCGACCGAGAGCGTGTTCAGCAGTGCGATTCCGACCGTTCGGTTGATCGCGTCCGGGACCGGCTGCGGGCCCGGTTCGAAGCTGTCCGGAGCACGGGAGAGCGCGGCGACGGCACGGGCTTGTAAGGCATAGCCGAGATCCATGACCTCGATCGGGTTCCCGCCGGCGGCAGCGAGGTTCAGCATCTCGCCGTGCGCAAGGAGCCGCACGCGTCGTCCGGTCGGCAGGTCGTACTCCGCAATGTCTTCGTCGAGCTCACGCGTTGCGCCCGCAAGGCGCTCGAGCTCGGAAACGTCGATCTCGTCGGCGAAATGGCCCGTATTCGCGAGCAGGGCTCCGTCGCGAAGCGACAAGAACTCGTCGCGTCGCAAGACGCCCGCTCGGCCCGTCGCCGTGATCACGACGTCCGCTTCCGGAAGCGCGCGCGGCAGGTCGCTGACGCGCATTCCGTCGAACGCCGCCTCGAGCGCGCGCACGACGTTCCGCTCGACGACGGTTACCGAGCCGCCGAGCGCGCGGAGCGCGCGCGCGATGCCGCGCCCACACGGGCCGTAGCCGACCACGACGAACGTCGTAGTCGCGACGAGGCAGTTCGTCGCACGCATGAATCCTTCGACAACCGTCGGCCCGACGCCGTACTGGTTCTCGAGCAGGGATTTGAGCGGGCTGTCGTTGATCACGACGACCGGAAAGGCGACCCGGCCGGCGAGCTCGTTGTGAAGTCGCCGAGCGCCAGACGTCGTCTCTTCCGTTGCGGCGACTACTCGGCTCGAGCCCGTCGCCGCAGTCGCGGCGATCAGATCCGCGCCGTTGTCGACGAGAAGATCGGGATCGGCGGCGATGACCCGCTCGACATGCCGGCGATGCTCTTCGAGCGCGTCCGTCTTGCGCGCGTACACGCGAATCCCCGGGTCGACCGCGAGAAAGGCGGCGACGGGGTCGTCCGTCGTCGCGGGACTTCCGGTGATCACGACGTCGGCACCCCCCGCCCGCAGGACCTCGACGAGGACGGCCGTCTTTCGCCTGACGTGTAGGCACATTCCGATGCGCCGGCTCTCGAGAGGCCGTTCGCGCACGAACTCCGCCCGCACGGACTCGAGGATCGGCATGTTCGCCCGCGCCCAGGCGACGCTGCGCGCGCCGGCCGCAGCGTCGGCCTCAGCCGTGATGTCAGGCTCGAGGTCGTCCA
>JALZEM010000104.1 GCA_030862005.1 Actinomycetota bacterium
CCGCCCCTTCTCGAGGTGACGGATCGCGCGGCGGCGGATGTACGGCTCCGCGACCTCGCTCACCGTGATCGCGGAGAGAACACGCGTGTGGACGCCGATCCGCTCGAGGGCGTCTTGAACGGCGAGACAGTTGAGCAGCGTCGCCAGCATGCCGGCGTAATCCGCGGTCGCGCGGTCCATTCCGCCTGCGGCCTCTGTCATGCCGCGGTAGATGTTCCCTGCGCCGATCACGACGGCGATCTCTACGCCGCGACCGTGGACACGCTCGATCTGGCCGGCGATCGCGGCCACGCGACCGGGGTCGATCCCGTACTCGAGCTGTCCCATGAGGGACTCGCCCGAAAGCTTGAGGAGGACGCGGCGGAACGCGACGCCGCGCTCGGCGGATGCGGGGAGGACGCCCGTTTCGACTTCGGCGGTCACTCGGCGAGTGCGTAGCGCACGAACTCGCCCACCTCGGCCGCGGCCTCTTCGAGTGCCTGGCCGACGTTCTTCGACGGCTCGTGAATCCAGGGCTGGTCAGCGAGAACGGTTTGGGCGAGGAACTCCTTCGTGAGCTTCCCCTCGACGATCTGCGGGCGGATGTGCTCGGGTTTCGATTCCACCTCCGGAAGCCTCTCGTAGATCGCGCGTTCGCGCTCGATCTCGTCAACCGGGACCTCATCACGCGAGCGGAAGCGCGGGTTTGCGAATGAGATGTGCATTGCGATTTGGCGCGCGAGCTCGCGCGAGCCTTTGACACGCACGAGGACGCCGATCTTGTCTGCGGGCGGATGGACGTAGGACGAGAGCACTTCGTCATCCGAGGCCTGCATCCGCGCGGCGCCGCGTACGTCGACGTTCTCTCCAAGTTTCGCGACCAGCTCGACCCGCTCGTCCTCGAGCTTCTGCACGGCCTCTGGGCCCTCGGCATCGACGGTAGCGAGCACGCGCTCCGCGAACCCGACGAAGGCCTCGTTCTTCGACACCGGCTCGGTCTCGCATCCGACGGCGACGATCGCCCCGTGCCGTTCGTGGACGTCGGCGAGGACCTTTCCTTCCGGCGTCTCCTTCCCTGCTCGCTTGGCGGCCGACGCGAGCCCCTTCTCGCGCAGGATCTGGCGTGCCCGTTCGAGATCGCCTTCCGCCTCTTCGAGCGCTCGCTTGCAGTCCATCATCGGCGCTCCCGTCATGTCGCGCAGCTGTTTGACGAGCCGCGCGGGGATGTCGGTCATTCCGCCGGAGCCTCCTCCCCGTCCGCCTGGGCGCCGACGACGTCCGCCCCCGGCTGCTCGCCGAGCACCTCCTCGGCAAGCGCAGCGGTCGGGGACGCTCCGGCCTCCGCAGGAGCCGGCTCCTCGACCACGCGACCGTTCGTGTCGCGGAAGTCGCGCGCCGTGACCCCGGTTCGGCCTTCCGAAACCGCATCGGCGATCACGCGGGTGACGAGCGAGCACGAGCTGATCGCGTCATCGTTGCCCGGAATGACGAAGTCGGCATCGTCCGGGTCGCAGTTCGTGTCGACGAGCGCGACAACGGGAAGTCCGAGCCGACGCGCCTCGCGTACGGCGAGCTGCTCCTTCTTCAGGTCGACGACGAAGACGGCGTCCGGAAGGTCCTTCATCTCGGCGACCCCGCCGAGGTTCGTTTCGAGCTTCTCGAGCTCGCCGAGCATGGCGATGCGCTCCTTGGGCGGCAGGAGCTCGAGCTGGCCTTCGTCCTTCTGCCGGCGGAGCTCGTCGAGACGCTGTAGCCGCTCGGAGATCGTGCGCCAGTTCGTCAGGAGACCGCCGAGCCAGCGGTGGTTGACGTACGGCATCCCGACGCGAGCCGCCTGCTCCGCGATCGCGTCCTGGCATTGCTTCTTCGTCCCGACGAAGAGCACGGAGCCGCCTCGCTCCGACACGTTCCGGACGAATGAATGGGCCTGCTCGAGGAGCTCCAGCGTCTGCTGGAGGTCGATGATGTAAATGCCGCCGCGCTCCGTGAACAGAAAGCGGCGCATCTTCGGGTTCCAGCGACGGGTCTGGTGGCCGAAATGCACTCCGGCCTCCAGGAGCTCGCGCATCGACACGACGGGCACGGTCAGATCCTCCTCGGTTTGCGTGCAAATCAACCGGCGACGAGCGGATGGAACCGGGTCGATCCCGGCACCGCCACCCGCCTGGAGCCGCCGGGTCGGGTACAGACCGCGCAATTCTACCTGGCGTTCGTTTGCACTTCTCATCGGCGACCGTTCGACTAAGCGTTGGGGAAAACGACATACATCCCAGAGTCGCTCGTGGTGGAGCTCGACGGCTAGGTACGGGTAAGCACGGTTGCCGCGTCAACGTACGCGTAATCGCGTTAGAGTCGCGATCAGAAGCGCGGTTTTCTGCGGTGCAAGCCAAGGTCAGCGACCAGCGGCGGTTGCGCGAACGTTGCTCAGGGAACGTACGTTCCCTGATACCCGCAACTACGCCCGGCGACCTCGAATGCGTCGTCTGCGGCAGCGGCCACTGGGTGCACCACGGGGAACGGGCGGGATACGCGCTGCGTCGTTGCGGGCTGTGCGGCTTCGTCCGCGCGGCCCTGCCCCCCTCGTTCGATGCCGAGTTCCTGTACGGCGAGGATTACAACTATGGT
>JALZEM010000110.1 GCA_030862005.1 Actinomycetota bacterium
GGGGAGTGTCGCGCGCGGCGCCGGGCGCCGCAACCGGGGCAACCGCGGCCGGTCGGTGCTCCAGTCGACGGGCTAGGCGGACATCCTCGTCGCCATCGGCTTGGGCGGGAGGCTCGTCCCCGGCCTCGAGGTCGCCGACGGATCGGCTGGACGACCGCGTTCGGCGGCGGCTGCCAGTTCGGCGAGCAAAGCGGCCGCCCTCGCAGCCCGCGCTGCCCAGAAGTCGCTCACCGGCGCGAGTGCGGCCTTCCGCCGCCGGTGGGTCTCGGAGGCCGCCTCGGCCTCGCGGGCGAGCCATGCGAGCATCCGCGCCGGATCCTGTTCCAGAAGCGCCCGGAAGACGTAACGCCGCTCGCCGACGCGAAGCCCCAACTCGAGTGCCCGGGCGGCCGCAGCGAGATCGGCGCGGACGACGAGAAAGCCCGCCCGCACCGGAGCGAAGAGCGAGGCCACGAAAGCCTCCGCCCCGTGCTCGCGTGGATCCGCCAGGTCGGGAGCAACCCGAAGCTGGAGCGGGATCAATCCGTCCGCGGGGAGACGCCCGGCCTCTTCCTCGAGCGCGCGCCGGAGCAGCTCGGCCCAGCTCCCGTAGAAGGGGCCGCCGAGCGCGGCCACCCTGTCCAGGTACGGAGGCAGCCAGCTCAGGAGGTGCTCCCATAGAAGCGCGCGCCGCGCATGGCCGGGGCCTCCCCGCTCGGCAACCTCGGCGTAGAGGGCGAGCAGCACCGCAAGATGGTCGGGCTCAGCCGGCGGTGGCGCTCCGAGCGCCCGCCAGAACCCGGCGACACGATCGCGCGCCTCGCCGCCCAGCATCCCCTGCTCGCCGAGGTAGACCGAGGCATAGGGGTAGAGCTGGAAGAGGAAGAGCTCGCTCCAGTCGGCGGCGGTCGGGACGCTGCGCAGGCCGAGCGCGCGTGCTGCCGCGCGGTGCCCCTTCGCGGGCGCCTCGCACAGCACGCCGAGGGCGCGGAACAACTCCATCAGGGCGCACCCGCGACCGGCAGGCTGTACGCCTCCCGCGCCGGCTTGAGCGGGCGGAGGAGCCAGTACGGCCGCCTCGTCCCGTCCGCGGAGTGGCGGTCGGCCGGGCGCGCGAGGCCGAGCCAGCGGCGGTACACCGCACGCGCCTTCTCGGTGTCGACCGAAACGTCACCGTAGGCGTCGCCAGGCTCTGCCGGGCCGACCCGCACCGCCTGGTGCCAACAGTGCTGTCCCGAGATCGGATCGGGATGAACCGCGAAGGCGAGGTTCTGGTGGACGCCGACGTCTGTCCACCAGATTCGGAGCGTGTCGGGATCAGACGAGTGGAACGGCCGGACGCCGCTCGACCGATGCATCGCCCAGCTACTCCCGGATCGGTCGAGCCCGACCGTAGCCATCATCTGCCGTTGGCCGACGTCTCCGAGCTTCCAGCGGCCCATGTGGTGGCTGCACGCGACGACGCCCGGGCGGATCCCCTCGGTCACCCACGCCTTGACCACGAAGTAGCCAGTCTCCGTCTCGACCCGGACGAGGTCGCCCGTGCGCACTCCGACCCGCTCGGCATGCGCGGGATGGATCCAGAGCGGGTTCGTGTGCGCGATCTCGTCGAGCCACTTCGCATTCGCGCTTCGCGTGTGGATCTGAACCGGGAGCCGGAAGGTCGAGATGAGGACGCATTGATCCTCGCCGAGCTCGTCCGGATGAACGTGGCTGCGCGGGTACGTCGGGATGGCGAGCTCGGGCCATCCCCAGTCGGCGAGGGTCGTCGAGTAGAACTCGAGGCGGCCGCTCGGCGTCGGGAACCCGCGGCGCATGACGCCGTCCACGAGAACGCCTACGGGCCTCCGGCCTTCGCCGTCCGCCTCGGGCGCCGGCAGAGGGACGATGTTCGGCGAGTCCGGCTTCGGCGCACGCGTGTAGACCCTGCCGCCGCCATCGCTTTGCGCCTCCTCGAGCTCCTCCTCCGGGACGACCTGCTCGTGGACGGGGCCGATGCCGCGCGCCAGCTCGAACGCGCCGTAGCGGCGCATGAACTCGAGCGGGCTCAGCCCTTCCGCCGCCGCGCGCTCGGGCAAGCCCGGCACAGAGCGCTCGAAGATGTGGCGGTAGTACTCGTCCACGGTGAGAACGTCGCCCGGCCGCTCCTTCGACTCGAAGAAGCGGCGGATGCCGAGCTGGCCGTCCGGGTCGATCCGCCAGGAGAGCTCGATCCAGAACTCGTTCTCCTCCCAGACCTCCCCCGGGTTGACCGCGCGCGTGTCGCCCACCGCCTCGCCCAGGCGCTCGCGCGCCGCGCGCAGGACGGGCTGCCTGAAGCCGAGCCACTGGCCGTCGTACTGCTCGTACGAATGAAGGTCATGCCGCTCCGAGCCATGGCCCATGGGCAGCACGTAGTCGGCGAAGAACGCAGTCTCGCTCCACGTCGGCGTGAGCGCCACGTGGAGGCCGACGAGCGCCTCGTCCGTCAGCGCCTCGATCCAGGAGAAGCCGTCAGGGTTCGTCCAGACCGGGTTGTACACGCGCGTGAAGTAGACCTCGAGCCGGCCGCGCCCGTCCTTCAGAAAATGCGGAAGGAGGAAGGAGAGCTCGTTGAGCGCGAGCGGGTACTCGACGGGCCACGTGAGCTCGTTCCACGTCTCGGGATGAGGCGGGACGTGGATCGGCCTGGGGACGAACTTGTTCCACGCGTTGGGATAGGTGCCGCCTTCGGTGGCGACCGCACCGAGCAGCGCGTTCAGGAGGAAGAGGCAGCGCGAGACCTGCCACCCGCCGAGGTTTCCCGCCGCCGCGGATCGCCAGTTGTGCGTCGCGAGCCGCGTTCCCGCGGAGGCGACGAGCTCGGCCACCTCGCGGAGCGTCGCCGCCGACACGCCTGACTCACGCTCGGCGAACTCGAACGTGTAGGAGGCGTAGAGGTCGCGCAGCGCTCGCTCGAACGAATCGAAGGTCGGATCCGCGTCGGGATGCTCGCGCTCGAGGTATTCCTGCCAGTTCCACCAGCGACGGACGAACTCTCGGTCGTAGCGGCCGCTCCGCACGAGCTCGTTCGCGATCGCGAGGAGGATCGCCGGCTCGCTCCCTGGATAGGGCGAGAGCCAGTGGTCGGCGTGACTCGCCGTGTTCGAGAGACGCGTGTCAAGGACGATGAGCTTCGCTCCCCGCTGCTTCCCCTCGACGATCCGCTGTGCGTGCGGGTTGAAGTAGTG
>JALZEM010000125.1 GCA_030862005.1 Actinomycetota bacterium
GACCTCGAGGCCGAACCCCGGCGCGTACGTCTTCACGACCTGGCGAACCTGCGGGTTCACCGTCTCGCACAGGACGACCTTCCCCCGATCCGTGACGTGCTTCGCGATGTAGCACGCGTCCGCGGCAACGCCTGGTCCGTCGTAGCCGGATGCGTTCGAGACGTCCATCGCCGTTAGTTCGCAGATCGCGGTCTGGTATTCGAAGATCGCCTGAAGCGTGCCCTGGCTCATCTCCGGCTGGTACGGCGTGTAGGCCGTGAGGAACTCGCCGCGGGCGAGGATCGCGTCGACGACGGCCGGGACGTAATGGTCATAGATCCCCGCGCCGAGGAACGACAGCTCTCGGCCTGTATCGACGTTACGCGCGGCGAGCGCGGCGAGATGCGCGACGAGCTCCGGCTCGGAAAGCGCCGGCTCGAGCTCGAGCTCACGGTCGAAGCGGAGTACCTCGGGGATGTCGCGAAAGAGGTCGTCGACCGACGAGACGCCGATTGCGTCGAGCATCGCCTCCTCGTCGGCGTCCGTGAGCGACAGGAAGGGGCGGGGCATCCGCCGTCCTACAGCTCCTGGAGCAGCTGCCGGTACGCGGCGACGTCCATGAGCTCGTCGGCCTCGCTCCGGTCGCTGAGGCGGATCTTGATCAGCCAGCCCTCCCCGTACGGATCCTCGTTGATCGTCTCGGGCGCGTCTCCGAGCGCCTGGTTTATCTCGACCACCTCGCCTGAAAGTGGCGCAATCAAGTCCGACACCGCCTTCACCGACTCGACCTCGCCGTAGCTCTCGTCCTTCGCGACGTTGCTTCCCTCCTCGGGCGGCTCGTAATGGACGATCTCGCCGAGCGCGTCCTGTGCATACCAGGTGATCCCGACCGTCGCGGTGTCACCCTCGACGCGTGCCCAGTCGTGCTCCTGGTGATACCGGAGCTCGTCCGGATAGCTTTCCTCGGCGGCCACTACTCGCCCTCCTCTCGCCGGTAGAACGGTTTCTTTACGACACGCGCCTTCCGCGGCCGGCCCCGGAGGTCGACCGTGATCCGCGTCTCGGGCTCCGCCACGGCGGCGTCGAGGTACGCGAGGCCGATCCCCTGGTTCAGGAGCGGGGAGAGCGTCCCGGACGTGACCTCGCCGCCCTCCTCGATCCGCATCCCCTGTCGCGGGATCCCCTTGTCCTCCATGACGAACGCGCCAAGCTTCTGCGCAGGCCCCTTCTCCTTCTGCCACCGCAGGATCTCGACGCCCGTGAACTCCTTTTCGAGCGAGCACGCCCAGCCGAGCCCGGCCTCGATCGGCGTGCGCTCGGGCGTGATGTCGTTGCCGTGCAACGGATAGCAGGCCTCGAGGCGAAGGGTGTCGCGCGCTGCGAGCCCGCAGGGGACGATCCCCCTCTCGCGGATCGCGTCCCAGAGCTTCGGCGCGTCGTCCGGCGCGCAGCCGAGCTCGCACCCGAGCTCGCCGGTGTAGCCCGTGCCCGCGACCAGGCAATCGACGCCGAGCACCTCGTCCTCCCGGAATGCGAACGGCGCGACCTGGATCCCGAGCCGGTCGAGCGCCTGCGGCCCCTGAACGGCAAGCAGCGCCCAGTCGAATGAAACGTCGCGCGTCTCCGCTAGGGCCTCGTGATCGGCTTCGACGTTCGACGCGTTCACGACGAGGAGGTAGCTCTCGGGTGCGCGGCGATAGGCAATGAGGTCGTCGACGATCCCGCCGCGCTCGTTCGTGAGAAGCGTGTACTGCGCCTTCCCCGGCCCGATCTTGTCGAGATCGTTCGAAAGGCGACCCTGAAGATAGTCGTGCGCACCGTCGCCGTCGATCTCGAGCTGTCCCATGTGGGAGACGTCGAAGACGCCCGCCCGCCGACGAACCGCGAGATGCTCCTCCGCGATCGAGATGTACTGAACGGGCATCTCCCATCCAGCGAAGGGGACGAGGCGCGCGCCGAGCGCGGCGTGGCGCTCGTAGAGCGGCGTCCGGCGAAGTGTCTGCACGGGGCCGCAATCCTACTCCGTGTCGCTTCGCTCCCAGCGGGGAAACCGTGTTCCCGCCAAAGCGTCCTCCTACCGCTCGAGGAGCCTCCCGTTCCCCCCGAAGCTCCTCCACGGCGGTGGGCAGCGAACCGGCACGGCCTAGTCGTCGCTCAGGCGGGCGCGAGGCGCGGCTCGAGCGGCGCGAGCTTCGCCGTGAAGTGACGAAGCACCGGCGCCTCTTCGACCATCTCGAAGCCGTGGACGGATCCCGCGTCGGCGAGCGTCGTCGCCATCGCGTCACCGGCGTGCTCAAGCTGGCGTGAGGTGTAGACGCGGCGGGGGACTGCGAGACGGACGAGCTCGAGCGGCGGATGACGATTCTCGCCGCTCGAGGGATCTCGTCCTGCCATCACCGATCCGATCTCGGCTCCGCGGACGCCGCCGGCGAGATAGAGCGAGCAGGCGAGCGCCCATCCGGGGAACTGCTCCGGGGGGATGTGCGGCAGCGTTGCTCCTGCATCCAGGTACACGGCGTGCCCGCCGACGGGTTGGACAACGGACGCACCCGCCGCGGCGACGACGTGACCGAGGTAACCGACCTGCTGGATGCGGTAGCGCAAGTACTCCTCGTCCAGGACCTCGCGCAGCCCGGTCGCGATCACCTCGAGATCACGGCCGGCCAGGCCGCCGTACGTCGGGAAGCCCTCG
This sequence comes from Actinomycetota bacterium, assembly GCA_030862005.1. Lineage (GTDB taxonomy): Bacteria > Actinomycetota > Thermoleophilia > Gaiellales > Gaiellaceae > JACCYG01. Next base: position 2,672 of record JALZEM010000125.1, read on the forward strand.
GACAGGACACCCCGCGCCTGCAGCCGATGAAAGAACTCCTCGTCGTCGCGGATGGCGACGAAGCCGCCGATATTCGCCAGCCCGTCCTTCTTTGCGCTCATGAGAACCGCATCGGCGTCGGCGAGCATCTCGTGCACGATCTCGCGCAACGGCGTATCCCCATAGCCCGGCTCGCGCTCGCGGATGAACCATGCGTTCTCGGCGAAGCGGGCGATGTCGAGTACCACCTTCTTCCCGTGCTCGTGCGCAGCGGCCGCGACCTCGCGGATGTTGGCGAGGGACACCGGCTGGCCGCCGCCCGCGTTGTTCGTGATCGTCAGCATCACGATCGAAACGCGCTCGCCCTCGTCCCTCTCCAGCAGCTCGACGAGCCGCCCCACATCGGCATTGCCCTTGAACGGGAGGTCGAGCACGGGGTCGAGCGCCTCCGGGACCGGAAGGTCGAGCCCGACGCCGCCGCGGATCTCGATGTGCGCGCGCGTCGTGTCGAAGTGGGCGTTCGACGGGACGATCTCGCCCGGATCGATGATCGCACCGAAGAAGACGCCCTCGGCACCGCGGCCTTGATGCGCCGGAACGACGAACGGAAAACCGAGAACGTCCTGCACGGTGTCCCGGAGCCGCTCGAAGCTCTGTGACCCCGCGTACGACTCGTCCCCCAGCATGAGCGCCGACCACTGCGCCTGGCTCATCGCGCCGGTGCCCGAATCGGTCAGAAGGTCGAGCTCGACGTCACGAGCCGCGACCTGGAAGAGGTTCCAGCCGGCGCGCACAAGCGCGTCCTGACGCTCAGCGCGCGTCGTCCGCCGGATCGGCTCCACCATCTTGATACGAAAGGGCTCCCGCGGGGCACGCACGACGTGCGTGTTCTACCGCTTCAGGGCGGCGACGGCTGCGCGAGTTGCGACGGCGCTAGGGCTCGCGGAGGAACGACGGCACTTCGAGGACGTCCGAGGGAAGCTCGAAATCGCGCGCCGCAACGTCCGGGACCTCGTCGCGCCGCTCGCGTCGCGTCCGTCGGTAGCGCGCATCGAACCCCGTCGCGATCACGGTGACCCGCACGCGCCCCTCGAGGTTCTCGTCGATTACCGCGCCGAAGATCACGTTCGCGTTCTGGTCCGCGGCGCCCGTGACGACCTCGGCCGCCTCGTTCACCTCGAAGAGGCCGATGTCGGAGCCCCCGCTGATGTTGAGAAGGATTCCGGTGGCGCCCTCGACCGACGCCTCGAGCAGCGGAGACGAGACGGCCGCCCGCGCCGCCTCGGCCGCACGATTGGGGCCCTCCGCCTCACCGATCCCCATGAGCGCGGATCCGGCTTCGCGCATGATCGTGCGCACGTCGGCAAAGTCGAGGTTGACGAGCCCCGGCACCGTGATCAGGTCGGTGATCCCCTGGACGCCCTGGCGGAGGACGTCGTCCGCGATCCGAAATGCGTCCATCACCGAGGTCTGCTTCTCGACGATCTGCAGAAGCCGGTCGTTCGGAATCACGATCAGCGTGTCGACCTTGTCCGAGAGCTGCGCGATTCCGTCCTCGGCCTGCTGCGCGCGCTTGCGGCCCTCGAACGTGAAGGGACGCGTTACGACCCCGACCGTGAGTGCGCCGAGCTCCTGCGCGATCTCGGCGATCACCGGCGCGCCGCCCGTGCCCGTCCCGCCGCCCTCGCCGGCCGTCACGAACACCATGTCTGCGCCCTTCAGGACCTCCTTGATCTCGTCTCGGCTCTCGCTCGCGGCGCGAAAACCGACCTCGGGATCCGCCCCGGCGCCGAGACCTCGCGTCGCGACCGCGCCGATGTGGAGCTTCACGTCGGCATCGCACATGAGCAGCGCTTGAGCGTCGGTGTTCACCGCCATGAACTCGACGCCCTTCAGGCCCGCGTCGACCATGCGGTTGACGGCGTTCGATCCGCCGCCACCGATCCCGACGACCTTGAGCACTGCCAAATAGCTTCCGGTTTGATCCCGCATCGTTGAACCTCGACTTGACCTTCGGACGAGCCTACGCGGCGAACAGCCGCGTGTCAATCCGCAGATTTGCAGGCCTTTATCGTCAAAACCCTCAACCCTCACTTTCGAGTTGAGGCTGCGTCCAGGCTACAGGCCGCTGCGGGACGGCCACGTCGAGGTACGCGAGCGCGCGCCTTTCCTCCTGCGGAAGCGAGCGCAGCACGGCCGCTGCGGCGCCGAGCTTCGCCTCGAGATCCACGGGCGGCCCGAGCCGGAGCTCGACCGAGCGGGAGAGCAGCGCCGTGAGCCCGCCGTCGCCGAACCCGACGGACCGAATCCGAACCGGGAATCGCGGCGGCACCGCAAGCAGGACTTCGAGCGCGACACGCGTGTCACGCCCGGGAACGACGTCGCCGGCTCGAAGGGTCACGGGATCGACCGAGCGGATCCGCGGAAGGCCGGCTACCTCGCCGAGCCCGATCTCCTGGATCACTGTTCCGCTCTGCGCGACCACCCACGCCCGGCGGCCCTCCCGGATGACGGCGGCCGGACGTTCCGCCTCGATCACGATGACCAGCTCGTGTGGGAACGCCCGGTCGACGCGGGCAGTGCGAATGGCGGCGAGTCCGACGATGCGATCCTCGACCTCGTTCGCGTCGAGCGCGACCAGGCTCGATCCGAGGAGGTCATCGAGCGAGGCTCGCACGTCCCGCTCGAGATCGGCGGAGCCGCCGGAAACGGCGATCGTCTTGACCGCGAAGAGCGGCGTGACGCGTGCGACGACGTACGCGAGGCCGAGAGCCGCGATCGCGCAAGCCGCGACCGTGAGCTCGCGCCGCGAGGGTGCGCGGACCGAGGGCAGCGAAACCGAGGGAACCGGTACGAGGCGAAGCGGCCGCGCGCGCGCGAACGCCAGCGCAAATGCGACCCGCCTTCCCATGGCGAGGACTTCGCCGCTCACGCGGAAGGTCCTACGCTCGGCCGGGAGTTTCGCGTTCCAACGGCGGAATCTCGATTGCTCCCAGGAGCTGAACCTCGGGCTCGAGTCGAACCCCGAACTCCCCGAGCGCACGGCGTCGAGCCTCGGCGATGAGCGCAATCGCGTCGGCCGAGCGCGCGTCCCCGTCGTTCTCGATGAAGTTCGCATGCTTCGGCGAGATGCGGGCGCCTCCGATCGCGTAGCCGCGGAGGCCGCAGGCCTCAAGCATCCGGCCGGCTGTGAACTCATGGTCGGGGTTCTTGAAGACGCTTCCGAACGTGCGCTTGTTCGTCGGCTGCGCCGCCTTTCGACGCGCCTGCATCTCGACCACCGTCGCCTTGATCTCGTCCACCGGGCGCCGCTCGAGGCGGAACTCGGCGCGCGCGACGACCTGGCCCCGTGCAAGGCCGGAGCGCCGATAGCGAAGGCCGAGCTCGTCCGGGACCAGCCACCGAGCGGCGCGCGCGTCCACGACGAGCACGCGCTCGAGCACGCCCGACATGTCGCCTCCGTAGGCGCCTGCGTTCATCCAGACACCCCCGCCGACGGTGCCGGGGATGGCGCACACAAACTCGAGGCCGCCGAGGCCCGCAGCGCGGGCTCGATGCAGACAGACGGCGAGGGCGGCCCCTCCGCCGGCGGAAAGCTTACCGTCCTCCGTCTCGGCTGCTGCGAGTTCGCCCGTCAGCTTGAGCGCGAGGCCGTCGAAGCCGTCGTCCGCAGCGAGGAGGTTCGACCCGAGCCCGACCGGTGCGACGGCCACGCCGCCTTCACCCGCCCACGCGAGCAACTCGACGAGCTCGTCCACGGACGACGGCGAGGCGAACCACCGCGCCGGACCACCCGTCCCGAGCGTGGTGTAGCGCGAGAGCGGAACGTGCTCGTTCATCCCTTAAGCCTCTCGAGAATGACGGGAACAACCCGGTCGACATCCCCGGCGCCGACGGTGAGAACCACATCGCCGTCCCGCGCGTGCGATGCGACGAGCGCTGCTGCGTCCTCGAGCACGGGTGCCCAGCCAACGGGCATCCCGGGGCGGAGCTCGCAGAGGCCGTCGACGATCATCTTTCCGCTGACGCCGGGAAGCGGCTCCTCACGCGCGGGGTAGATCTCGGTCACGCACGCGACGTCGGCCCGCGCGAGCGCGGCCGCAAGCTCCCTCTCGACGTGAAGCGTGCGTGAGTACAGGTGCGGCTGGAAGAGGACGACGAGGCGCCCTCCGTCGGCAAGACCGCGCGCCGCGGTGAGCGTCGCCTCGACCTCTGCTGGATGGTGCGCGTAGTCGTCGAATACGCGCACCCCACTCGTCTCGCCGCGGGCCTCGAGGCGCCTGCCCGCGCCGCCGAACCCCGCCAGGACGGGGGCGGCCTCCTCCGGCGAAACGCCCGCGTGCGCGAGCGCCGCGAGAGCCGACGCGGCGTTGCGACGGTTGTGCTCGCCGGGGACGGCGAGCTCGAAGGCAACCGGTTCGAGCTCCTCGCCGCGGATGACGGCGGCATCCGGAATGCGTTCGAGCCACTCCGCGTAGAGGTCTTCGACCTCGGCGAGCGACGAGAACGTCGTGTGGTGATCGAGATCGACGTTCGTGATCACGGCGATGTCGGCCGCGAGGGAGGCGACGGTTCGATCGGATTCGTCGCCTTCGACGACGAACCAGCCGGCGCCCGCACGCGCGTGTCCGCCGAGCTGCGGGATCTCGCCACCGATCGCGAACGAGGGGTCGTGCCCGAGGCGGTCGAGGCAGTACGCGATCATCCCCGCGGTCGTCGTCTTGCCGTGGGCCCCGGAAACGACGATCGTCCGTGCGAGCCGGGTGAGCTCGCCGAGGAATGCGGCTCGCGTCTTCCCTGCGACGCGCCCCGCGTACGCGGTCGAGACGACGACCTCGGCTTCGTCGGGGGGCGAGCTCGGTTCGGGCGCGACGACGACGGGTATGCCGGCCGCGTGGACGTGGACGAGATACGGCGTCTCGTTCTTGTCCCACCCCGAGACCGCGGCTCCCCACGCGCGCGCGACGATCGCATACGCCGAGAGCCCCGCTCCGCCGATCCCGACGAACCACACCTTCCTACCGGCGAGCGGCGGCATCTCGTGTTCCTCGTCGCCCCCGGCTCGCGCCGAGCGGAGGCCGGCTTCGCCGCTGCCTGCCGTTCGTCTCGTCGACTGCGGACGGGGACTCTCCGGCCCCACGCTATCCCCGCGCTGTGCATCCGACCGAGCACTCCCGCCGCCGCCGCCCCGCGAACGCGACGCGAGCGCGATCATCTCCTCGGCGATCTCCTCGGCCGCGTCCGGCTTCGCGACACGCTCCATCGCGTCTCCCATCCGTTTCAAGCGATCACCGTCGGCCAGCAGGGCGTCGACGTCGCGGCGCAGGTCGAGATCGGCTTCGCGAACGACGATGGCGCCGCCGCGCTCTTCGAAGTAGCGGGCGTTCTTCGCCTGGTGGTCGGCGGTCGCGAAGGGATACGGGACGAGCAGCGCGGGCGTCCCGGCCGCCGCTATCTCCCACACCGAGCCGCCCGCTCGTGCAACGACCAGATCGGCCGCGCCGAGGGCGGCGCCGATCTCGTCCGTGAACGCTACGAGGACGTAGTCGTCGCGCGCGACGCGCCCGCGGAGGTGGTCGTAGTGCGCCTGCCCGCACAGGTGGAGGACGGCCGGCCCGCCCTCGGCGAATGCGTCGACGGCAGCCTCGTTCAGAGCCCGGGCCCCTTGGCTTCCGCCGACGACGAGGACGACCGGCCCCTCATGCGGCAGCCCGAAGCGCGAACGCGCCTCCTCGCGGTCGATCGCGCGAGCGCGCGCCGGAATCGGGCGACCGACGACGCGATACCTGTCGCCCTCGAGCCCGTCGATCGGGAACGAGAGGAACACGCGCGTCGCGAAGGGCGTCGCGAGACGGTTCGCGAGGCCGAGATACGCGTCCGCCTCGGTCAGAGCGGCGCGGATCCGCAGTATCCCCGCCGCGAGGACGACCGGTCCTGCGACGTATCCGCCGGCACCGAGGACGACGTCCGGCCGCCGGCGGCGGAGGATCCGGATGCACGCGACCGGGGCCCGGCCCGCGAGTGCGAGCGCACGAACGAGCGCTGGGCCGGCGCGACGCGGAAGCCCGCTCACGCGGAACGAGTCGAACTCGTAACCCGCCTTCGGGACGAGCTCGGCCTCGACGCGGTCAGGCGAGCCGGCGAACGTGACGCTGACGCCGCGCCGGCTGAGGGCGTCGGCGACCGCGAGCGCCGGCAGGACGTGACCGGCGGTTCCCCCGGCCGCGATCAGGCACGCGAGCGGTCGCTTCGGCGACTGCGCCATTGACCGCGATGTTAAGGACGATGCCGACGGCGGCGAGAACCACGATCAGACTCGACCCGCCGTAGCTCACGAACGGCAGCGGGATTCCCGTGAGCGGCGCGAGCCCGAGCACTGCGCTCAGGTTCACGAGCGCCTGGCCGCAAATGAGCGCCGTCAGCCCGGCTGCGAGAAGCTTCCCGAAGGGATCGCGGCAGCGAAGCGCGACGTTGAACCCCGCATAACCGAAGACCACGAACGCTGCGATCACGCCGAACGTTCCGACGAGACCGAGCTCCTCCCCGACGATCGCGAAGATCATGTCCGTCGTCGCCTCCGGGAGGTAGTAGATCTTCTGCATGCTCTCGCCGAGCCCCACGCCGAACAACCCGCCGGATCCGAGCGCGATCATCGCCTGGATGGTTTGGAAGCCCGTGTCGGCGGGATCGGCCCACGGATCGAGGAACGCGAACAGGCGCGCACGGCGATACGGCTCGAGCCAGATCGCTGCGAGGACGACCGCGACGCCGAGAGCGACCGCCGCGCCGAAAGCGCGGAGCGGCGTCCCCGCGACGACCAGCATCGCTCCGACCATGACGCAGATCGCGGTGACCGTGCCGAGATCGGGCTCGACCAGGATGAGCGCGCACGCCGCCACGACGATGATGCCGATCGGGCGTGCGAGCTCGCCCACCGATCGTGGAGCCGCGCGACGCGCAAGGAGCGCCGCGAGCCACAGCGCGAGCGCGAGCTTCGCGAGCTCGGAAGGCTGGAAGTCGACGACGCCGACCGAGAGCCAACGGCGCGCGCCGTTCACGGCGTTCCCGAGAACGAGGACCGCGGCGAGGAGCCCAAAGCTGACGAGGAGGAGCGGGCCGCCCGCGCGACGCAGGAGCCGGAAGTCGACACGCGAGAGAACTGCGAGCGCCGTCAGGCCGAGCAGCGCGTAGACGGCCTGCCGCTTCAGGTAGTACGACGGATCGCCGGCGGCGACCGCTGCTCGGGCTGAGCTCGCGCTGTACACCATGACGAGTCCGAAGGCGACGAGACCGAGCGTGACGAGCACGAGCAGGTGGAACTCGAGGTGACCGCGACGGGCGGCTCCGGCCGTCAAAGCTCCTCCACGAGCGCCCGGAACCGGTCGCCGCGCTCCTCGAAGTCGCGGAACTGGTCATAGCTCGCACACGCCGGCGAGAGGAGGACGACGTCGTGCGCTCTCGCATCGGCGAAGGCCCGGCGAACCGCAGTCGTAAGATCGCCCGCGCGGACGAATGGAACGTTCTCCGCTGCGAGAGCCGCCGCGAGCTCGTTGGCCGCCTCGCCGACGAGATACGCCTGGGCGCCGCGCTCGCGCGCGGTTCGCGCCAGCGCGCGGAAAGGCGTTCCCTTCAGGCTGCCTCCGAGAATGACGCGCACGCCCGGCGGAAACGCGGCGAGCGCCCGCTCGGCCGCCTCCGGGTTCGTCGCCTTCGAGTCGTTCACGAACGAGACCCCGTCCACCTCGCGGACGAGCTCGAGGCGGTGCGGGACGCCGCGGAACGTCCGAAGCGCCTTCGCGATCGCTCCGTCGGAGACCCCCGCGGCGCGTGCGGCCGCAGCCGCTGCCGCGGCGTTCTCACGGTTGTGCGCGCCGCGAATGAGCGGCTCGGCCGGCAGGGGGTCGCGGCCACCGAAGTCGACCCGCCGAGCGCGGCCCGGCACCTCTGGGAAGTCGCGCGGAAGCACGGCCGCGTCGCCGGGACGCTGGTTCTCGAAGATCCGAAGCTTCGCCGCGCGGTAGCGCTCCACCGTCCCGTGACGATCGAGGTGGTCGGGCGTCACGTTCAGGAGGACGCCGATCCGGGGACGGAAGGTCTCGATGTCCTCGAGCTGGAAGCTCGACAGCTCGCAGACGATCCAGGTGTTCGCATCGACCGCTCCGTCAAGGCTCGTGAGCGGCCGGCCGACGTTCCCCGCGACCGCGACGGGGCGGTCGGCTGCGCGGAAGACGGCACCGAGAAGCTCGGTCGTCGTCGTCTTCCCGTTCGTTCCGGTAACCCCGAGAACAGGGTTCTCGAGCACGCGGTAGCCGAGCTCGATCTCGCTCCAGACGGGAAGCCCACGCTCGCGCGCGGCGACGGCGAGCGGCGCCTCGTTACGTACTCCGGGGCTTTTGACGAGCAGGTCCACGCCGTCGAGGAGCGCGGGATCCTCCGCGCCGAGCACGACTTCGACGCCCGCCTCGCGAAGCCTCCCCGCGTCGAGCTCCTCGTTCCGGTCGCTCCCGATCACACGAACGCCGCGGCGGGCAAGCGCGAGCGCCGCCGCTTCGCCCGACCGCGCGAGCCCGAGCACGACGACTCGACGAGGAAGATCGGTTTTCGCGATCATCGACCCCGATGCGAGCCGCCGTCCTCTGCGACATCCACGGAAACCTTCCGGCGCTCGAGGCCGTCCTGGCCGAGGTCGAAGCCAGCGGCAGCGCAGACGTTGTCGTCTGCGGCGGCGACGCCGTCGCCGGCCCGTTTCCGCGGGAGGTGCTCGCGCTTCTCCGCGATCGCGGCGACCGCCTTCGGTTCGTCCGCGGGAACGCCGACCGGAACGTGGTCGACGGCGCATCGGGAGCCACCGCCGACGCTCAGGCTCGGTGGTGCGCCGAGCAGCTCGCCCGGGACGACATCGACTTCCTCGCGCGCCTTCCGCTGACGGAATCGGTCACGCTCGACGGCCTCGGCGCGGTGCTCTTCTGCCACGGGACGCCGCGCAGCGACGAGGAGATCGTCACGCGCGTGACGACGGACGCGCGCCTCCGTGCGATCCTCGCAGGGGTGGATGCCGACGTCGTCGTCGCCGGCCACACGCACAGCCAGATCGACCGAGCGTTGGGGCGAATCCGATTCGTCAACGCCGGGAGCGTCGGCATGCCGTACGAGCACGAGCAGGGCGCGTACTGGGCGCTCGTGGGCCCCGACGTCGAGCTTCGACGGACGCCCTACGACGCCGACGACGCGGCGCGCCGCATCCGCGAGACAGGGTTCCCCGAAGCCGACGCCTTCGCGCTCGAGTACGTCCTCTCCCGGTACAGCCCCGACGAGACGGCCCCGTACTTCGAGGGCATCGCCGCGGAGCATGAGCGCGGCGCTCAGGCGGCGAACTCCGAGAAGTAGCGGTAGTAGAGGACGAACGCACACGCGCAGAGGATCGACGCGGCGATCCAGAAGCGCACCATGATCCGCGTCTCGGACCACGCCTTCATCTCGAAGTGATGGTGGAGCGGCGCCATGAGCAGGATGCGCTTCCCGAAGCGCTTGAAGGTCATCACCTGCACGATCACGGAAAACGCCTCGATCACGAAGATCCCGCCGATGAGGAGGAGTAGCGCCTCGGTCTTCGTCATGATCGCGAATGCGGCCAGCGCGCCGCCGAGCCCCATCGAGCCGGTATCACCCATGAAGACCTGGGCGGGGAAGGCGTTGTACCAGAGGAATCCGATCGACGCTCCAATCAGGCTGGCCCCGAGGATGGCGAGATCGAGGTCCTCCTGGTCGGGCGACCGTGCCCGCACGCTCACGAGATAGGCCACGACTCCCATAGCCGTGTAGGTGAGGAGCGCGATCGTGGCCGTTCCTGCCGCGAGCCCGTCGAGCCCATCCGTCAGGTTCACCCCGTTCGCCGCGCCCGCGATGATGATGAACAGGAACGCATACCAACCGTACGAAAGCGGCACGTCGACGTCGGCGAGCGGGATGTAGACGCTCGTCTTGTAGTCCGCGTCGTAGACGACGAGGACGACGACCGCCGTGATCGCGGCGAGGAAGAGAAGCTTCCAGCGGCCGGCGAGCCCGAGCGAACGGCGGTGCGAGAGCTTGACCCAATCGTCGACGAAGCCGATCGCCGCACAGCCGAGCGTGACGAAGAACGCGGTCAGCGCCGGCAGTGTCTCCTCGGTGAAGACGAGGAACGGGATCGACATCGCGATCATGATCAGGAGGCCGCCCATCGTCGGCGTTCCCTGCTTGACCACGTGGCGCTCGGGGCCTTCCTCGCGGATGTGCTGCCCGAGCTCGTTGCGGCGCAGGAAGTCGATGAACTTCGGGCCCGCCGCGATCGAGATGACCATCGCGATGATGCCGGCGAGCAGGACCTCGACCATGGTGTCTTAACGCGTCAAGCGACCGGAACGACCGCGAGCGCGTCGGCGATCGCCTCGAGGCCCATCGCACGGGAGCCCTTGACGAGGACGCAGTCGCCGGGCCTGAGGAGCGAGCGAAGAGCGACAAGGCCCTCCTCGACCGTCGGCGCCCAGCGCGTCTCGGGAACGCCGCGCGCGCCTTCGAGGAATCCGCGCGCCAGCGGCCCGATCGCGACGAGTGCGGTGATACCCATCCGGGCTGCGACCGCGCCTACCTCGCGATGGTATGCGGGCCCGCCGGGGCCGAGCTCGGCCATGTCGCCGAGTACGGCGACCTTTCGCCGAGGACCTGCTCGCTCGGCCAGGTGCTCGAGGGCGGCGCTCATCGAGAGTGGGTTCGCGTTGTACGCGTCGTTGATGAGGAGGCCGTCGCCCGGAAGCGGCGTCTCCTCACCACGCCAGCGCGAGAGCTTGACGTTCGCCGCACCGCGGTATGCCTCGTCCAACGGCAACCCGAGCGCGTGGTACGCGGCGAGCGCGACGAGCGCATTGGTTGCGTTGTAGCGCGAGGCGAAGCTGAATGTCAGGGTGAGCGTCCGGCCGAACGCCTCGATCTCGAGGTCGCTCTCGTCGCGGGACGGCGTGAAGCTCTTAAGCTGGATGTCTCCCCCGGTCCCGAAGCGGATCAGTTCGACGTCATCACGGTTCAGGTACGGCTCGAGGTGGGCGTCTCCTGCCGGCACGACGGCCGTCCCGCCGGGCGGAAGCGCATGCACGAGCTCGGCCTTCGCCTCGGCCACCCGCTCGATCGTGCCGAGGAGCTCGAGGTGCACCGGGCCGATCTTCGTGATCACGCCGACGTCGGGCCTCGCCGTCTGGCACAGCGCGGCAATCTGCCCGAGCCCCCGCATACCCATCTCGAGGATCACGATCTCCGTGTCCTCCTCGATCCGGCAGAGAGTGAGCGGAAGGCCGATCTCGTTGTTCTGGCTGCCTTCGGCGACGACCGTCCGCCGGTGCGGCCGGCAGAGCGCGCCGAGGATGTCCTTCGTCGACGTTTTCGCGATCGACCCGGTGACGCCCACGGCCCGCGCACTGCTTCGCTCGCGCACGGTTCGCGCAAGCGCGGCGAGCGCCCGGAACGCGTCCTCGGGGATCAGGGCGGCCGCGGCCCCTCGGGCGAGCGCGTCGCGCGTGAACTCCACGCCGCGCCCGACCGCCACGAAGAGGTCGCCGGCGTGCACGCGGCGCGAATCGATCGTCACGCCCGTCACGCGATCGGTACCCTCGGCCGCCTCCAGCTTGCCGGGCGCAACGGCCGCAACCTCCGCGAGCGAGAGCGGGATCACGCCGATGCTCCGGCAGTGAGCCGCCGAAGCGCCTCGCGTGCGACCTCGCGGTCGTCGAACGGGACCGTGCGCTCCCTGAACTCCTGGCCTTGCTCGTGGCCCTTGCCGGCGATCACGATGACGTCGCCCTCGGCTGCACCCTCGATTGCGCGCGCGATCGCATGAGCGCGATCCGGTTCCACGTCGACTTCCTCACCGGCACCCGAGATGATGTCCTGGATAACGGCCAGCGGGTCCTCGCTCCGCGGGTTGTCGGACGTCACGAGCACATGATCGGCGAGGCGAGCGGCCGCCGCGCCCATGAGCGGGCGCTTGTCGCGATCGCGGTCGCCGCCGCAGCCGAAGACGCAGACGACGCGTCCCGCCGCGAGCGAGCGGGCCTCGCGCAGGACGTTCTCGAGCGCGGCCGGCGTGTGGGCGTAGTCCACGAGAACGGTAAAGGGCTGCCCCTCGTCCACGGCTTCGAAGCGGCCGGGAACTCCCTTAATGTGCGCGATGCCGCTCGCAATCGCGTCGGCCTGGATCCCAAGAAGACGCCCGGCCGCAACGGCGCCGAGGACGTTCTCGACGTTGAAGCGACCGCGAAGCCGCGTTTCGATCGGAGTCTGCGCGGCGACGAAGCGGGCGCC
>JALZEM010000131.1 GCA_030862005.1 Actinomycetota bacterium
CGCCGCTCCGCCTCCGCGTGGCGAACGGTCTCGGTCGGCGGATACCAGCGGTCGGCGAGGTCCCAGAGCCGCTGGCCGCCTTTTCGCCCCACGACCGCCACCTCGCCTCGCGCGTTGAGTAGCTCGAGCATCTGCGAGACGTTCCGATTTCCCGTCCGTCCTGCCGACTCGCACAGGCGAACGGACTCGTCCCGAGCTCGCGCGACAAGGCGGGCCGCGCCGGCGGAGCTCGCGAAGAATCGACCGCCGGAACCGCTCGTTCAGCCGCAGCCATTCTCGAATCTGCCGTTCGCTTGTGTTCGTGCCCTGCGCGAAGCGGCGCATCCGTTCCCGGTACACGGGAGGTCTTCGATCGGGTAGATGAACGCGTTCCACTCGAAGAGCGACTTCTCTTCCCAGAGCAGCCGGTCGAGCTCGGCCGGGTCGTACACGCCGAGCCGGCTCCAGAGCACGAGCAGGTGGCTCCGCGCCACGGGGCCGGTCCGGTCGAGCTGGAGGAACCCGAGCCGGCAGACGGTGTCGAGAACGCCGGAGGCGCCGCCGTCCAGGAGTTGAGCGCGCACGGTGATCCGACGCGCCTGCTCCTGCGTCAGCTCGAGCACGCGTGTGGCTAGGCGCCGTTTCGCGTGCGGTGGTGCGCGAGGTACTCGAGGAGGTCGGCACGCGTCAAGACGCCGACCGGGCGGCCGGTCCGCGCGACGACGACGGCGGGGCTTCCCCCGGCGAAGTCGGCGAAGGCAGTGTCGACGGACTCCCGAATCTCCACGGCGGGAAGCGGAGGCTCCATCGCCGCGGCGACCTCCTCGTTGAGCGCGTCCTGGTTGACGAAGAGGCGCTCGAGGAGGCCGCGTTCACGGACGGACCCGATCACGTCCGCGAGCGACGCCGCGGGGTCCTGACGCACGACCGGGATCTGCGAGATCCCATATCGCTGCATGAGCTGGATTGCCTGCCCGACCTTCTCGTGCGCCTCAATGAACACGATCTCGGGTACGCCCGCCTCCTCGATCTGCTTGAAGGCGAGCACCTCCTCGACGGTGGGCCCCGGCGCCCGCCGCTCGAGGAAGCCGTACTCGAGCATCCAGTTGTCGTCGTAGAACTTGGACAGGTACCCGCGGCCGCCGTCGGGGAGCAGCGTGACGATCGTCGTCCCGCGCCCGAAGCGTTCTGCGACGCGGAGCATCGCCCATACCGCCGTGCCGCCGGACCCGCCGACGAGCAGCCCTTCCTCGCGCGCGAGCCGCCGCGCGGTCAAAAACGAGTCTCGATCGGAAACGGCGACGAACTCGTCGACGAGCGAGGGATCGAACGTCGTCGGCCAGAAATCCTCACCGATCCCCTCCACGAGATACGGCGTCACCTTCTCGGAGGAGTAGATCGATCCCTCGGGATCGGCACCGACCACGAGCAGGTGAGGCTTTTGCTCCTTCAGGTAGCGCGCGGCTCCGGAGATCGTCCCTCCGGTCCCGATTGAGAGGACGAGGACGTCGATCTCGCCGCCCGTCTGCTCCCAGAGCTCGGGGCCCGTCGTCTCGTAATGCGCTCGCGGATTCGCGTCGTTCGAATACTGATCCGGCTTGTAGGCACCGGGAATCTCCTCCGCGAGCCGGTCGGATACGGAGTAGTAACTCTCAGGGGACGCCGGCGGGACGGCGGTCGGGCAGATGACGACCTCACCGCCGAACGCGCGCAGGAGCGAGATCTTCTCCTGGCTGATCTTGTCCGGCATGACGAAGATGCAGCGGTACCCCTTGATCGCCGCCGCGATCGCGAGCCCCACTCCCGTGTTGCCGCTCGTCGGCTCGACGATCGTGCCGCCGGGGCGAAGGTTGCCCTCCCGCTCGGCGGCCTCGATCATTCGAAGGCCGATGCGATCCTTGACGCTCCCGCCCGGGTTCATGAACTCGAGCTTCGCGACGAGCTCCGGCTCGAGGCCGCGCGAGATCCGCTGCAGCCGCACCAGCGGAGTGCCTCCGACCAGATCCAGAACCGTCGGATAGTCCCTCGGCACGCCGTAAGCGTATGCGGAAGCTCGCACACGTCCTAGCGAAGCGGCTGGCCCCGCTGGAGGCGCGGACAGCGCCTAGTGGCGAAAGTGGCGCCGCGAGGTGAACACCATGGCGGCGCCGGCCTCCTCCACTGCGGCGACGACCTCGCCGTCGCGCTTCGACCCGCCGGGCTGGATCAGGGCGCGCACGCCGGCGTCGAGTGCGAGCTGCGGCCCATCCGCGAACGGGAAGAACGCGTCCGAGGCGAGCGCGGCCCCACCGACGTCGTGACCCAGCCCACCGGCCTTCTCGGCGGCGAGCCGAACCGCGTCCACGCGGCTCATTTGACCGGCTCCGATCCCGAGCGTCTGCAGGTCCTTCGCGATCACGACCGCGTTCGACGCCACATGCTTGGCGACGCGCCAGGCGAAGAGCAGATCGCCCCACGTCGCCTCCTCGGGGTGCCGCGTGGTCACGACCTTCATTCCCTCGCGGTCTTCGATGTCGGCGTCGGCGTCCTGGACGAGCACACCGCCGAGGACGCGCCGGTAGTCACGTTCGCCGCGTGTGCCGCCGCGCCGCTCGCGGTCCTCTAGGACGCGCAGCGTCGGCCTCTCCCGCAGGACCTCGAGGGCGTCGTCGCTGTAGGTCGGCGCGATCATGACCTCGACGAACTGGTCGGCTACACGCTCGGCGAGCGGGCGCTCGACGCGGCGGTTCAACGCGACGACTCCGCCGTACGCGGAGGTCGGATCGGCGGCGAGCGCCTTCGCGTACGCCTGCTCGATACCCGACGCAAGGGCGCAGCCACATGGGTTCGCGTGCTTGACGATGACGCATGCGGGCACCGTGAACTCGCGCAGCACCGCGCGCGCGGCATCGAGGTCGTTGAGGTTGTTGAAGGACGGTTCCGGCCCCGCGAGGCGGTCAACGCGCGAGAGCAGGTGGCGTCGCGCGCCGGCCTCGGCGTAGTAGGCCGCGCGCTGATGGGGATTCTCGCCGTACGGGAGGTCGCAGACCTTCTCGAACGAGAGGAGGAGGCGCGCCGGGAAGGTCTCGCGGTCGGCGAACCACGCTGCGATCGAAGCCTCGTAGGCGCCGGTGTGCGCGAAGGCCTCGGCCGCGAGCTCGCGCCGGGTCGCGAGGGGGATCTCGCCACGGTCCTGAAGCTCGCCGAGAACCGAGTCGTAGCGGGCGGCCGAGCAGACGGGAGCGACGTGAAGGAAGTTCTTCGCGGCGGCGCGCAGCATCGCCGGCCCGCCGATGTCGATCATCTCGACGGCTTCTTCCTCGCGCACGTCCTTCCGCGCCGCGACCTGTTGGAAGGGGTAGAGGTTCACGCAGACGAGGTCGAACGGGCGGATCGCGTTTTCGTCGAGGGTGGCGAGATCGTCCGCGAGATCGCGCCGCGCGAGGATGGCCGCGTGGATGCGCGGGTGAAGCGTCTTGACGCGTCCGCCGAGCAGCTCGGGGACGTCGGTCAGCTCGTCGACGTGCGTCACGGAGAGGCCGAGCTCCCGGATGTACGCGGCCGTCCCGCCGCTCGCGACGATCTCGACGCCCATATCGACGAGGCCCGGGACGAACGTGTCGAGCCCAGTCTTGTCGAAGACCGAGATGAGAGCGCGCTCAAGCACCGCGGATCACTAGACGGGGGAGCGTAAAGCGCCCGCGACATAGAGTCGAGCGGCCTCCGGCAGGAGCCGGTGCTCGACTTCTTGGAGCCGTGCGTGAAGAGTCTCGGGCGTGTCGCCCGGCAGGACGGGAACCGTCTCCTGA
>JALZEM010000145.1 GCA_030862005.1 Actinomycetota bacterium
CCGGCTGCGATCCCGATCTGCTCGCGGACGAGGTCGATCCCCGTCACGAGCTCGGTCACCGTGTGCTCGACCTGGATTCGCGTGTTCATCTCGAGGAAGTAGTAGTTCCCGTCACGGTCGAGGAGCCCCTCGACGGTCCCCGCGCTCCGGTACCCCGCCGCCTGCGCCGCTGCGACCGCGAGCTCGCCGATCCGCTCGCGACGCGGCGCATCGACTGCGGGCGAGGGACTTTCCTCGACGAGCTTCTGATGACGGCGCTGAATCGTGCAGTCGCGCTCGCCCAGGTGGAGAAAGCGGCCGTGCGCGTCGGCGAGCACCTGGACCTCTACGTGGCGTGGGTCTTGAATCAACTTCTCGACGTACACCGTGGAGTCGGAGAAGTACGCCTCGCCCTCGCGCCTGGCCGAGGCGAGCGCCCGCTCGGCCTCCGCGGGCGACCATACGACCTTGAGCCCCTTGCCCCCGCCGCCGGCGGAGGCCTTGACGACCACGGGCCAGCCGTACTCCTCGGCGTGCCCGAGGAGATCGTCGACGGATTCGACGGGCTCCGTCGTCCCGGGGATCACGGGGACGCCGGCCTCGGAGACAAGACGCCGGGCCGCGATCTTCGATCCCATCACCTCGATCGCATCCGGCGGCGGCCCGATCCAGACGATTCCCGCCTCCTCGCAGTTGCGAGCGAACGCCGCGTTCTCGGCGAGGAAGCCGTAGCCCGGATGCACCGCGTCCGCCCTCGCCCGCCGCGCGATCTCGATGAGCCGTTCACCGTTCAGATAGCTCTCTGCCGGCGCACCGGGCCCGATGAGGTACGCCTCGTCCGCGCGGCGCGCGTGGAGGGAGCCCCGGTCGGGCTCCGAATACACGGCGATCGAGCCGATGCCGAGCTCCCGGAGAGTCCTGAACACCCGGATCGCGATCTCGCCGCGGTTGGCGACAAGCACCTTCGAGAACACCGCCGTATTCTGTCTGCGGTGAGCTTTCCGGACCAGCTCACGGTCGCGCGTACGGCCGCTGTGCCGCTCGTCGTCGTCCTCTTCGCGTGGGACTTTCCGAACCATGACTACTACGCGACGGCCGTCTTCGCCGTGGCGATGGCGACCGACTGGCTCGACGGGTGGTGGGCGCGCCGCCGCGAGGTCTCCTCCGACCTCGGGCGGCTCCTCGATCCGGTGGCCGACAAAATCCTCGTCCTCGGGGCGCTGATCATGCTCGTCGGCCGTGTCTTCCCGGCCTGGATGGTCGCCGCGATCGTCGTCCGGGAGATCCTCGTGTCCGGCCTTCGCCTCGCCGCGCTCGAGCGCGGCGTCGTCATGAGCGCGCGCGAGCTCGGAAAGCTCAAGACATGGTCGCAGGCGGTAGCCGCGGCGCTGGGGGGTCTCGCCGCGGGCGGAGCGATCGCGGACGACATCGCGTCCGCGGCGCTGCTCGTGGCACTCGTCCTCACCTGGGTGTCGGGCCTCGACTACGCGCGGACCGCTCCGAGGATCCTTCGTGGCCGCCAGCCTGCGTAGCTTCACTCCGCGAGACCGCGACGCGGTTGTCGCGCTCTCGCGCCACGCGCTCGCACGACCCGAGGATCAGGTAGGAAACCCGATCTGGTCGACGCGCGAGGACCTCGAGACGGAGCTCGCCGATTGGGATCCTCCGGCGGAGGAAACGCTCCTCGTCGCCGAAGACGAAGACCGCGTCGTGGGATTCGGGGGAGTCGAGCTTCCGAAAGGCTTCCCGCATGCAGAGCTCTTCGGCCCCATCGTCGATCCCGCCCACCAGGGACAGCGACTCGGCAGCCGTCTCCTCGAGGCGTCACTCGACCATGCCCGCGACCACCACGTGGGCTCGATCACGACGGCCGTCGGGACGCGGAACACAGGCGGGCAGATCCTGCTCGAGCAGCACGGGTTTCGCGCCCGCGGGACGCCGCAGGCCACGTACCTCCTCACGCCCGCCGAACATCGTCCAGTCACCGAGCCGGTCGAAGGCCTCACGGTCCGGCGCGCAACGAAGGACGACCTCGACGCGCTCCTTGCCCTCTACCACGAATGCTTTCCGGAAGGTCGTTTCCCCGACGACGTCTGGCGCGAGAACGTCCGCGGCGGGACGGTGTATGCGGCGGAGGCCGACGGGCGCATCCTCGCCGTCCTCAACATCGACCCCGGTGACCGCTGGATCTACCACATCGGCGTCACCGAAAGCGAACGGAACCGGGGCGTAGGCTCCTACCTCCTGAGCACGTCGCTCGAGGACTACTGGCGCGAGCACCCCGGCGAGACGCTCGGCCTCGACGTCACTACCGACAACGTGGCGGCGATCCGGCTCTATCGGCGGCAGGGCTTCGCGCCGTGGCTCGTGCTCCAAGCGTTCGAGCGCCCCCTGTAGCGGCCGAGTCGATCCCGCTCGTCAGA
Source organism: Actinomycetota bacterium (assembly GCA_030862005.1). Lineage (GTDB taxonomy): Bacteria > Actinomycetota > Thermoleophilia > Gaiellales > Gaiellaceae > JACCYG01. Next base: position 2,403 of record JALZEM010000145.1, read on the forward strand.
CGTCGGAGGGCGGCGCCTCCTCCTCGTCGTCGTCGAGCACGTTCTCGCGGACGCCCTCGCGCCACCACGCGCTCACGCGCGTATTTTCGCGCGTGAAGACGAGTCGCCGGAGCGCCTCGTGGAGGGCGCGGTGCTCCGCGCGCGACGGCTCCGGTGTGACGTCCAGATCCACCGAGGTCACAGCCTAAAGGCCGCTGGACCGCCCGTCGATAGACAGAGGATGCGCCGCGTCGTCCCATCGCTTGCCTTGCTCGTCGCCGTGATCGCGACGTCATCTGCGAGCGCTGCATCGTGGGCGCAGCCGCAGATCCGGACTGTCGTCGCGAGCGGGCTCATGGGGCCGAGCGTTGACCGTTTCCGGCCGAACGACCCGCTGACGCGGGCCGAGCTGGCGGTCGTCGTCGCCGGGATAACAGGCCGTCCGCAGGTCGTCGTCGATCCGACACGGCCGATCACGATGTGGCAGCTTCACCGCGCGCTCGTACGCGCGATCGGCCACGGCCCTGCCGCGCGCGACGTTTGGACCGAGCTCGACGCCACCGGTCTCCGGCCGGTCCCTCGGGCCGGAATCGAGACGGTCGCCCGGTTGCTCCGGCTCCGTTACAACCATCCGGCCTCGGTCGACTGGCGCGAGCGCCGCCCGCAGGATTTGGCGACCCGCGCCGAGACCGCCTACTCGGTGGCGCGGATCCTCGAGCTCTCGTCCTGGGATCGCGGGCGCGCGAACGAGCTCGCGCGCGGTTTCGACCTTCCCACGCTCACCGAATGGCAGCGGCGCGTCCTTCGGCGGGCGACCCGGTTCGTCGGCTATCCGTACGTCTGGGGTGGAACCTCGGAATGGCCACAGACGCTCTTCGGCGTCTCGTCACGCGGTGGCTTCGACTGCTCCGGGTTCGTCTGGCGTGTGTACAAGCTCCAGCCTTGGCCGGACGCACCGCTCCTCGGGTCGACGCTCATCGGCCGAACGACCTTCGCGATGGCCGGCGAGGTTCCGCGCACGACGCGCATTGCTCGTGCGAGCCTGCGTCCCGCGGACGTGATCTTCTTCGGCGCGCGCGGTCCGCTCTCGACTCCGTCCGAGGTGAGCCACATGGGGATCTACGTCGGGCGTGGCTGGTTCGTCCACTCGTCGAGCCAGGGAACGACGCTCGCGCCCCTCGACGGCTGGTATGCAGACACCTTCGCCTGGGGCCGCCGACCGCTCGCCGAAGTCGGCCTACGCTAGAACCGCTCCGATTCGCTCGTCCGGGTGATCTCGGCCCTCCGTCCTAAATCCCCCCTTCGGGTGATGAACCGCCGTCCGACTCTCGGAATACTCGACCCACTGGCGTCGTGAAAGAGGAGGGCAGATGCTCCACTGGAGAAACAGACTGACATACCTGGCCGTCGTCGCGGTAGTTGTGATCGGCGCGCTCGGCGGCGACTTCGAAGGCTGGGCCTGGTAAAGCCCGGCCGAGTCGGGTCGTGGAAATTCATCCCGTCCGTCTCGAAGTGACCGGACGGAGCCGGGCCACCTCGGCGATGCCCACGGTGTCGCCGGAGATGGCCCGGCTCTTGCCGATCTTCGGCCCGGTCACCCTCGCGGGCGTCGTCGCCGTGATCGCGGCGCTCGTCGCTCTTGCGATCGCCGCCCCGTCGCCGGGAGCTGCGGTCGGTCTTCTCGCCCTCCTCGTCGCCGCGACGCTTGCGGAAGCGTTCCCCGTCCCCCTCGAGCTCGAGGGGATTGCAGCCGGAGGCGTTTCCCTCGCGGCCGTTTTCGTCGTCGGCGCGGCGATCCTCTACGGATGGGCGCCGGCCGTCATCATGGCGTTCGTCGTTCTCAGCCTCGCGCAGGTCACGCAGCACCGGGAGCGCGTCCGACTCGTGTACAACAGCGCGGTCTACGCGCTGAGCGGCCTCGCGGCGGCCGGGGCTGCGGCCTTTGTTCGGTACGAGGACGGAGTCGGGTCACTCCTACTCGCCGTCTTTCTTGCGTCGGCCGCGTTCTACGCGACCAACGTCGTCCTGATCGCGGCGATCGTCGCGCGCGCGGCTGGGGAACGGCTGAGCGCGCTCCTTCGGCGCTCGATCCAGTCGACCGTTATCCCGTTCTCGATCATGGCGTCGGTGAGCCTCATGCTCGCGGTGCTCTGGGAGCGCTCGCCCGTGCTCGCGGCCGCCCTCGTCGGCCCGCTCGTCGCGATCGCGCTCTACCAGCGTTCCGTCCACGAGGCCTTGCGCGCGATGCGACTCGCCCTCACCGATCCTCTGACCGGCCTCGGCAACCACCGGCATTTCCACGAGAGGCTTCAGCGTGATCTGGATCGCGCTCAGATGCGCGCGACTCCGCTCGCACTCTGCCTCATCGACATCGACAACTTCAAACAGATCAACGACGGCTACGGTCATCCCGTCGGCGATCGCGTCCTCGCGCAGGTCGCGTCCCGGCTCCGGCAGGGCGGGGAGGCGTTCCGGCTCGGAGGCGATGAGTTCGCGCTTCTCCTTCCCGGACGCGGCGAGCGCGACGCGCTTGCGATCGCGGAGGCGGTCCTCGAGCGCGTCGCCGCGACGGACTGTGAGCACGGTGCACCCGTCACGGTCTCGGCGGGCATTGCGTCCTTCCCGCAGCACGGATTGGAGCGGAGCGAGCTCGTGCGCGTCGCAGACAGCGCCCTGTACTGGTCGAAGGAGCACGGGAAGGGCCGCGTTCGTGTCTACCGGTCGGACGTCGTCCAGCTCACGGAGCTTCGCCGGCTCGCGACCGGCGCCGACCGGAGCGCGCGCTACCTCGCGGCCGCGGCGCTCGCACGAGCCGTGGACGCACGGGACGCGTACACCGGCGTCCATTCGTCCGAAGTCGGCGAGCTCGCCGCCCGTATCGCCACGCGCCTCGGGCTCGATTCGGACGAGATCGAGCTCATCCGGCTCGCGGGCAGCCTTCACGACCTCGGGAAGCTCGCCATCCCGGAGGAGATCCTCCGGAAGCCGGGGCCGCTGAACGACACCGAGCGGATCGTGGTCGAGCGCCATCCGCAGATCGGGTTCCGGATGCTCGACTCGCTCGGGATCGACCCGGTCGCATCGTGGGTCCTCCACCATCACGAGCGTTGGGACGGCGACGGGTATCCCGACCGGCTCTCGGGAGAGCGAATCCCGCTCGGCGCCCGGATCCTTCTCGTCGCCGACGCATACGACGCGATGACGACCGACCGCGTCTACCGCGGACGACTGGCGGATGAGGACGCGATTCGCGAGCTCGAGCGGTGCGCGGGAACGCAGTTCGATCCCGGTGTCGTCGCCGCCTTCAAGGCCGAGCTCGGTATCGCTCGGCACGAAGAGCTCATCGCGGTCTAGGCGCTCGCAGACCTCCTCAGAGCGGGATGTTCCCGTGCTTGCGGGGTGGCCTCCGCTCACGTTTCGTGAGCGCCGTCGTAAGCGCGTCGCACAGCGCCGGCCGCGTCCGCCGCGGCTCGATCACGTCGTCGACGTACCCGCGCTCGGCCGCCGTGTACGGGTTCGCGAACTGCGCGCGGTAAGCGGCGATCAACTCTTCACGGCGGGCCGCGGGATCGTCGGCCTCCTCGAGCTCCTTGCGGAAGACGATGTTCACGGCGCCTTCCGGCCCCATGACGGCGACCTCCGCCGTCGGCCACGCGAGGTTGAAGTCGGCCCGGATGTGCTTCGAGCTCATGACGTCGTACGCGCCGCCGTACGCCTTGCGCGTGATCACGGCGAGCTTCGGCACGGTCGCCTCGCAGTAGGCGTACAGAAGCTTCGCCCCATGGCGGATGATTCCGCCCCATTCCTGCGCCGTTCCGGGAAGGAAGCCGGGAACGTCTACGAACGTCACGAGCGGGAGATTGAAGGCGTCGCAGAAACGCACGAAGCGGGCACCCTTGACGGACGAATCGATGTCGAGCGTTCCCGCGAGTGCGGCCGGGTTGTTCGCGACTACTCCAATCGGGTGGCCGGCGAGGCGCGCGAAGCCGCACAGGATGTTCTCCGCCCAGAGCTCGTGCACTTCGAGAAACTCACCCTCGTCGACGACGCGGCAGATGACATCCCGCATGTCGTACGGCTTGTTCGGGTTGTCCGGGACGATCGCGTCGAGCTCGGCGTCCTCCCGATCGGCTGCGTCGGTGGGGTCGAAGTACGGCGCCGGGTCGACGTTGTTCTGCGGAAGGAACGAGAACAGGTAACGCGCGTCCTCGAGGAGAGCCTCCTCGTCGTCGGCGGTGAAATGGGCGACGCCCGACTTCGAGGCGTGCGTCGCCGCTCCGCCGAGCTCCTCGAAGGTCACCTCCTCGCCGGTAACGGTCTTCACCACCTCTGGGCCGGTGATGAACATGTAGGACGTCTCCTTGACCATGAGGACGAAATCGGTCATCGCGGGCGAGTAGACGGCGCCGCCCGCCGTCGGCCCCATCACGAGGCTGATCTGTGGAACGACGCCCGAGGCCTGAACGTTTCGCCAAAAAATCTCGGCGTACCCCCCGAGCGAGACGACACCTTCCTGGATGCGCGCGCCGCCCGAGTCGTTGATCCCGATCACGGGGCAGCCGTACTTGAGCGCGAGGTCCATCACCTTGCAGATCTTCTCGGCGAACGCCTCCGAGAGCGTGCCGCCGAAGACGGTGAAGTCCTGCGAAAAGACGAAGGCCTTCCGGCCGAAGATTGTCCCGTAGCCGGTCACAACCGCGTCCCCGTACGGTCGCTTCTCCATCATCCCGAAATCCGGATTGCGGTGACGGACGAACCGGTCGAGCTCCACGAAGCTGCCGGGATCGAGCAGCTTCTCGAGGCGCTCGCGCGCAAGGAGCTTCCCACGGTCGCGCTGACGCGCGACCGCGCGCTCGTCGCCGGGATGGAGCGCCTCCTCGCGCAGGCGCGCGAGCTCGGCGAGCTTCTGTTCCGTGCTTGTGTCCGACGCTTCGTCGCGCGGCGGCTCTTCCGTCTTGGCCACGGCCGGAGCCTAAAGATCCTCGGGAAGAAGCGAGAACATGATCCCGTCCCGCCGCGTCCCCTTCGCGTTCAGATAGGACCTGAGGACGCACTCGCGCGTGAAGCCCGCCTTCTCCGCGACGCGCTGGGAGGCGGTGTTTCCGGGGTCGGCCAGCAGCTGGACGCGCCCCGCCGCCAGCTCTTCGAGTGCCCACCGTGACAGAAGGCGCAGCGCGCGCGTCGCGACGCCAGCCCCGCGCCGCTCGCGCGCGACCCAGTAGCCGATCTGGATGTTCTCCTGGTCGACCAGGCGCCACCCGATCGAGCCGAGGAGCTCCCCGGTCGATGCATCCACGATCGCCCGAGCGTTGGGCCGGCTTTGGATGAAGGAGCGCGCCTCGTCCTCGCCGTAGGGCGACGGCACCGTCGTCCATCGCGGAATCTCAGGATCCTGACACGCGGCCGTGAGCGCGGGCACGTCGGCATCGGCGAAGGCGCGCAGCTTGATCGCCTCGTCCTGAAGCGCGACCACGAAATTGAGCTTAGCCCGTAACGCTTCCCACGCAGGGCGCCACGCGTGCGGCTTCCAGCGATACGCTCGTGCGTGAGCAGGGGGGCGGGTCTGGACGCGCAGTCAGACGCGCGCGCGACAACTAATGCGGCGCGAGCTGGGCGTCGTACTCGCCGAACTCATCGCGGAGCGTTCCGCAGATCTCGCCGATCGTGCAATGCGCCACGAGCGCTTCCCGCATCGGGTGGAGGAGGTTCTCGTCGGTTCCCGCAGCCGCGCGAACGCGCGCGAGCGCGAACTCGGCGGCGGCGGCATCCCGTTCGGCACGCACGCGCCGCGTGCGGTCGAGCTGGCGCCGTTCGGCTTCCGGGTCCAGCCGATGAAGCTCGATCTCCTCCTCGGGGCCCTCGGCGTAGCGGTTGACGCCGACAACGACCTTTTCTCCGGCTGCGACGGCACGCTCGTGCTCGAATGCCGCGTCCTCGATCTCGCGCTGGACGAAGCCCTCCTCGATCGCCGCGACCGCCCCACCGAGCTCGTCGATGCGCTCGATCAAGTCCGACGCGCGCTCCTCGAGCTCGCAGGTGAGCGCCTCGAGGAAATAGGCGCCGCCGAGTGGGTCGGCTGTATCGGCCCCTCCCGCCTCGTGCGCGAGAATCTGCTGCGTCCGAAGCGCGATGCGCGCCGCGTTCTCGGTTGGAAGCGCGAGCGCCTCGTCGAAGGAATTCGTATGGATCGATTGCGCGCCGCCGCAGACGGCGGCGAGCGCCTGGACCGCCACGCGGACGACGTTGTTCTCCGGCTGCTGTGCGGTCAGAGTCGATCCGCCCGTCTGGGCGTGGAACCGGAGCGCGAGCGCTCGGTCGTTCGTCGCGCCGAAGCGCTCGCTCATGATCCGCGCCCAGAGCCGGCGCGCCGCCCGAAACTTTGCCACCTCCTGGAAGAAGTGGTTGTGCGCGTTGAAGAAGAAGGAGAGGCGCGCTCCGAACTCATCCGGCGAGAGACCGGCCGCGATCGCGGCGGAGCAGTACGCGATGCCGTTCGCAAGCGTGAAGGCAAGCTCCTGAACGGCCGTCGCGCCGGCTTCGCGGATGTGGTAGCCGGAGATCGAGATCGTGTTCCACTTCGGCAGTCGCTCGTGGCAGTACGCGAAGAGATCGGTCGTGATCCGCATCGACGGCCGCGGCGGATAGATGTAGTTCCCACGCGCGATGTACTCCTTGAGGATGTCGTTCTGGACGGTTCCGCGCAGCTCGTTGGCCGCGATACCCTGACGTTCGGCGACGAGCTCGTACAGGAGAAGAAGAAGCGCCGCCGGGGCGTTGATCGTCATCGACGTGGAGACGTCGCCAAGGGGAATGCCGTCGAAGAGGACCTCCATGTCGACCAGCGAGTCGATCGCGACGCCGGTCCGGCCGACTTCACCCAGCGCGCGCGGGTCGTCCGAGTCGTACCCGAGCTGGGTGGGCAGATCGAACGCGACCGAGAGTCCCGTCTGGCCGCGTTCGAGGAGATAGCGGAACCGCGCGTTCGTCTCCTCCGCCGAAGCGAAGCCCGCGTACTGGCGAATCGTCCACGGGCGTCCGCGGTACATCGTGGCATACGGGCCGCGCGTGAATGGAAACTCGCCCGGCGGCTCGAGCTCCAGGCCGCCGACGTCGTCGGCGTCGTAGACCGGCTTGATCTCGATGCCGGAATCGGTCTCGCGCCGGTCTTCGGCCGTTGCCACGCGTACATCGTACGCCCGTCGGTCCTGACTACGGCTGCGTCGGTCCCCGTACCGCTTCCCGACGGCGGAGGCTGAAGGGACGTCGAGCTCGAGGACGGCACGCTCCTCCCTCCACCGCCGAGGCGTGACGCGGCGGGACTAGGCTGGCGCCGTGCGCGTCACCGTCAAGCTGTTCGCGGGGCTACGCGAGCGTGCCGGCGCAGGCGAGCGGCCGCTCGAGCTCGAACAAGGCGCGCGCGTAGGAGACGTCTGGGATGCCCTCGCGCTCGGCCGGGAGCCGGACGGCCTCCTGTACGCGGTCAACAGGGAGTATGCCGCGCGCGAGCGACCGCTCGCGGACGGCGACGAGGTCGCGTTGATCCCGCCCGTTTCGGGCGGCGCCTTTCGTCTCACGGAAAACCCGATCGACCTGAACGCGGTTGTGGCCGAGGTTGCCGACGAGCGAGCCGGCGCGATCGCGACGTTCACGGGGACGACGCGGGTCGCGTCGCGCGGCCGAACCGTCTTGCACCTCGACTACGAGGCATATCCCGGCATGGCGGAGCGCGTCATGGAGGAGATCGCAACCCGCCTCAAGGCGAGGTACGAGCTCTGTGAGGTCGCGATCACGCACCGGGTCGGCCGCGTCGGGATCGGCGAGATGAGCGTCGCGATCGCGATCTCGGCTCCGCACCGCCACGACGCTCTCGCCGCGTGCAAAGAGGCGATCGATACGCTCAAGGAGCAAGTGCCGCTCTGGAAGAAGGAGGTCTACGAGGGCGGCGAGGAGTGGGTCGGCCGCGGCTCGTGACCGCGACGGCGCGAGTATTTCTATCCTTGCGCCTTAAATGGCCGACCGTCCTCATCCCGGCTGGTGCGTCAATCTGATCGGCGCCGCGCGCATCGACCCGAACGAGCGGGTGATCATCGTCGTCGACGAGCCTCTCGCGGAAGAGGGATCGCAACTCGTGGCCGCGCTCGCGGACGAAGGCGCACGCGCGAAACTCCTCCTCTGGGCGGGCGAGCGGCCGCTCGTGCACGCGCCGCCCGAGATCCTCCAGGCGGCGGAGAAGGCGGACGTCTCGCTGCACCTCCAGCAGGAGCCCCGCGGCGAGGAGGCGGGCGCACGCTCCGAGCTTCTCGACGCGGTCACCGGGCACGGCGGGCGCCAGATCTTCATGGGCTTCGTCGACGGGCCGCTTCTCCGCGGCGAGCTTTCGCGGCCCGCGCCGAACCTCGAGGACAAGGCGCGCGCTTTGCTCGCGCAGCTCGACGACGTGAAGGAGCTGCGGATTCGCGGTCGAGCCGGGACCGATCTCCGCCTCCGCGTCGACGGCCGAACGTTCATGAGCGATGCGACGCCGCTCGAGCGCGGCGGCTACGCCAACTATCCGGGCGGAGAGGTCTTCACGGCACCGCTCGAGGATTCGGCCGAGGGCGAGCTCGTCGCCGATCTCACGGTCCCCTACACGATCGAGGGGCTCGTGGACGAGCCCGTCCGGCTGACGTTCGAGCGTGGGCGCGTGACCTCGATCGCGGGCGGCCACGCGGCGGCGATGCTGCGTGAGCTCGTGGCGAACGCCGGCGAGGGAGCCGACGTGATCGCCGAGCTCGGGATCGGCTTCTACCCAGGCCTGGCGCCCCGCGGGCACGTGATGCTCGATGAGAAGGCCGCTGGGACCGCTCATGTCGCAATCGGCAACAACACCGGCGTCTATGGCGGCGTGAACAAGTCCTCTATCCACGTCGACATGATCTTCGGCGAGCCCGTGATCGAGGCCGACGGGCGGCCGGTCGAGATCCCTTAGAACGACCGACGTCATTTCGGGTCACCCTCTTCGCCAAACGTGGCGTCGCCCCACGCGCCATGTGGGAGCCTATTCACGGTCCGTCGGCCGGAGCCGCGCGGCTACGATGAGTCGGTGAACCAGCCGCAATCGACGGAGCAGTACACGCCGCCCGAGGCCCCGTATTACGAGGGACCGGGCTACTACGAGCCACCGCCCGAGCCGAAGCCAAGGTGGCGCGTGATCGTCGAGCGGCTTTGGGCGCCGCTCGCCGCGGTGGGCTTTCTCGTCTGGAAGTTCAAAGCGCTTGCACTTGCGGTCTTCAAGCTCAAGATCTTCGTGACTTCGGCCTCGATGCTCGTCTCGATCGGCGCCTACGCGCTCCTCTGGGGCTGGAGATTCGCGATCGGGTTCGTGTTGCTCCTCCTCGTGCACGAGCTTGGGCACGTAATCGAGCTGCGGCGACAGGGAGTGCCGGCCTCGGCGCCGCTCTTCATCCCGTTTCTCGGCGCGGTTGTCGGCATGAAGCAGATGCCGAAGGACGCCTGGCGCGAGGCGCGCGTTGCGCTCGCGGGGCCGATCGTCGGGAGCCTCGGAGCCGCCGCCGTCTGGGTCGCCGGCGAGGCGCTCGACTCCGACCTCCTGATCGCGCTGGCATTCGTCGGCTTCTTCCTCAACCTCTTCAACCTGCTTCCGATCGTCCCGCTCGACGGCGGCCGCGCCGTCGCCGCCCTCCACCCGGCGTTCTGGGCGGTCGGTCTTGCGGGCCTCGTCGGGCTCACGCTCGTCGCGCCGAACCCGATCCTGATCTTCATCCTGCTCATCGGGGGGCTCGAGCTCTGGAACCGGTGGCGCGCGCGCAACGAGCCGGGCGGCAAGGAGTACTACCGCGTGAAGCCGTGGCAGCGAGTCGCGACCGGCGTGACGTACATCGGCCTCGCGGCCGTCCTCGCGCTCGCGATGAGCGCGACGTTCGTCGAGCGCGACATCTAAACGATGGAAGACCGGGAGCTGCTCGAGCACCACGACGGCCATGCGCGCATGCGGGCCAAACGCATCGCGGAGGAGTTTCGTGAGGGGTTTGCAACCGTCGATCACGTCCCGAGCCCGACCGTCTCGATGTTCGGCTCGGCGCGCGTCGGAGAAGATCATCCGGCCTACGTCGCCGCTCGCGAGGTCGCGCGCCGGTTCGCCGAGGCCGGGTGGGCGGTCGTGACCGGGGGCGGCCCGGGCTGCATGGAGGCCGCGAACCGCGGAGCGAAGGAAGGCGGGGGAGTCTCGGTCGGCTTCAACATCGACCTGCCGCACGAGCAGTACGCGAACCCCTACCTCGACATCTCGCTCACGTTCCGCCACTTCTACGCCCGCAAGA
>JALZEM010000170.1 GCA_030862005.1 Actinomycetota bacterium
TGGCTCCCGACGTGCAGGGCCTCGAGGAGATTCGTCTTCCCGACGCCGTTCGCGCCGGTCACGAGGACGAGCCCGGGCTCGAGGACGAGCTCGAGCGCTGCATAGGAGCGGAAATCGCGGAGCGAGACGTAGTCGACGATCAGCCGGCGAGACGGATCGGCATGATCAGGTACAGGAAGTCATCGCCTTCCCCCTGAATCAGGCCCGGCCGGAGCGGGCTGATCAGCTTCAGACGCGCGCGGTCGTCTGTCACCGACTCGAGGCCGTCGCGCAGGAACTCGGCGTTGAACCCGATCTCGAGAACGTCGCCCGCGTAGGCGATGGGAAGCGACTCGCGCGCTTCACCGACGTCCTGCGTCTGCGCCGACACCGTGAGCTCGCCCTCCTCGAACCGAAGGCGGAGCGGCGACTTCCGCTGCGCCATGAGCGAGGTCCTACGGACCACGTCCAGGAACTCCTCGCGCGGCAGCTCGACCACTGCCTCGAAGCTGTCGGGAAGAAGCTGGCGGTAGTTCGGGAATTGCCCGTCGATCCGGCGCGCTGTCAACCACACTCCGTCGACGCCGAAGACGACCTGGTTCTCCTGCACGCCGATCTCGAGCTCGGCGGCGGCGGCGCCCTGCGCGATGCGTGCAAGCTCACCCAGCGCCCGTGCGGGCACGATTGCCTCGAGCTCCTGCCCGGGGCCGCCGGCGAGCGGCGTCTCCTTGACGCTCAGGCGGTAGGAGTCCGTCGCCGCCATCACGAGCTTTCCCTCCTCGAACCGGACGAGAACTCCGGTGAGGACGGGCCTGGACTCGTCGCGAGAAGCCGAGCGCCCGACCTTTGCGACCGTATCGAGGAAGGCCGCGCGGTCGACCGTGAAGCGCCCTCCGCCGTCGATGTCCGGAAGCCGCGGAAAGTCGTCCGCGCTGTACGTGTGGAGCCCGTACGACGCAGACCCGCAGGTCAGGCGGGCGATCCCGTCTTCCGCGCGGTGCTCGAGCGTGACCTCGCCCGGCGGCAGCAGGCGCACGATGTCGACGAGAAGCCGGCCTGGGACGACGACGGCGCCGGATTCGGCCGTTTCAGCGGCGACGGAGACGCGAAGGGAGATCTCCATGTCCGTGGCTGCGAGGCGGAGCTCGCCCGCCTCCGCCCGTAGCAGGATCCCCGTCAGGATGTGGACGCTCGTCCGGGTCGAGACGCCGCGACCAACCACCGCGAGCTTCTGCGCGAGCGCTTCGCTGCGACACGTGACCTTCATCCCCGTTGCCGCAACGGTATCGAGTGCTGTCATTTACTTAAAAACCTCTCGTCGTAGTTGTAGGCAGTGTGAATGACGGGGAAGACGGGGCGAAACCGGTTCCGGCCCGTGGAGCGCGCTGGGGACGCTTTGTGTGAGAAACGTTGCGGTTTCAACAGGAAGCCGTGCGACCCGGAGGCGCTCCACAGGCGAGGGCGAGACGTCCACAACCGCTCTTCACCGAACCTGCTTGATCCGGGCGGTGAGTTCCTGAACGAGGTTGTAGACGCTTCGATCTTCCTTGATCAGCTTCGCGATCTTCGAGGTCGCGTGGATCACCGTCGTGTGGTCGCGCCCCCCGAACTTCTTGCCGATCTTCGGAAGTGAGCTGTCGGTGAGCTCGCGACAGAGATACATCGCGACCTGCCTCGGATAGACGATCGACTGCGAGCGGCGGTCACCGGTGAGCTCCTGGAGCGAGATTCCGAAGCGCTCGATGACGAGCTCCTGAATCCGTTCGACCGAGATCTCGGGAGCCTCTCCCTGTGGGAAGACATCTTTCAGAACCTCTTGCGCGAGGTCCACCGTCATCGGCCTGCCGGTCAGTGACGAGAAGGCGACGACACGTGTGAGCGCCCCTTCGAGCTCGCGGATGTTCGTGGAGATCCGGCCGGCGATGAACGTCAGGACCTGCGGATCGGCGACGTGTGTGCCGTCGGCGTGAACCTTCTTGCGCAGGATCGCGATCCGCGTCTCGAGGTCCGGCGGCTGGATGTCCGTGATGAGGCCCCACTCGAACCGGCTGCGAAGCCGCGCCTCGAGGGTCGCGATGTCACGCGGCGGGCGGTCGGACGACATGACGATCTGGCGCCCGCTCTCGTAGAGCGAGTTGAACGTGTGGAAGAACTCCTCCTGGATCCGCTCCTTCCCTTCGAGGAACTGGATGTCGTCCACGAGGAGAAGGTCGTAGTGTCGGTAGCGGTTCTTGAAGCCCTCGATCCGCTTGTCGCGGAGCGAGTTGATGAAGTCGTTCATGAACGTCTCGCTCGTCACGTAGCGCGCTGCGAGGACGGGCGTATGAGCGCCGATGTAGGCAGCGATCGCCTGGAGGAGATGTGTCTTGCCGAGGCCGGTGCCGCCGTAGATGAAGAGCGGGTTGTAGGCCTGTGCGGGGCTCTCCGCGACGGCGAGCGCGGCCGCGTGGGCGAACCGGTTCGACGACCCGATAACGAACCGGTCGAACGTGTACTTCGGGTTCAGCCCGCCCGTGTCACGCCGGCTCTGGGTCTCCGTCGGGCCCGCGCGCCGAGGCGGCTCGGTCTCACGGACGACGATCGCGACTCGGCGGTCCTCGCCGACCGCGTCGCGTAGAGCTGCCTGGATCAAGCCGAAGAAATGGTTCTCGATCCAGTCGCGTGTGAAGTCGTTCGGAACTGCGATAGCGAGCGCGCCGTCGTCCAGGACCTCGCCGTGTGCGTCCGCGAACCAACTCGCGTACGTCTGGTCGTTCAAAGCCTCCTGCAGACGCGCCGAAACGTCGGCCCACAGGCTGTCTGCACGCAGCTCTAGAGACGGCTCCACTTCGTCGATTCGCTCCTTGCCGGACGCGGGGAGGCGGCGATCTTAGCGCGTGTTCGTGGCGGCCACAACGCCCGCGCCTGGGGAAAACGTCCGGGGGGAAAGAGCGGTTTTTGCAGGGATTCTCCTGTTGTCCACAACCCCCTCCACAATGTGGACATCTCCTTCGATACCGCTCGCCGTGCCGCTCGCACCTGTGGATTTCCGACTTGTAAGATCTTTGTGAGGACGAGCTCGAGGCGGCCTTCTCTATACTTCGCGGCCGGTCGCCGAGGCGGCCTCTTCGTTTGCCCATCTCTCGTGAAGCGAACCTTTCAGCCGAACGTCCGACGCCGGAAACGCAGGCATGGATTCCGGGCGCGCATGCAAACCCGGGCCGGCCGCGCGATTCTGAAGCGCCGTCGTGCGAAGGGTCGGAAGCGCCTGTCCGCCTGAGCGCGCGCGCGACCGTGAAGCGTCGGCACCGCCTGTCCCGCTCGCGGGACTTCGACGCCGT